>CAYMIQ010000261.1:0-1503 GCA_964390605.1 uncultured Rickettsiales bacterium | reverse complement strand
TATGCGAGGTCATTCAGCCAGGTGGATCTACAGGTTATGGGGCAACAAGGGCTCTCTCCGTAAAGGAATTGTCTGCATGGTCAGAACAAGAGGGGGAAGAAATTAATACTTGCGTGAAGGATTATCTTGAGAAGATTTCTTCTCCACGAAAAATATTTAGTGATTTTCCTAAAATTTTTCAGGAAAAAAACACACCAAAGATTATGGGCATTGTTAATGTAACTCCAGACAGTTTTTCGGATGGCGGAAAGTACATTGCGTTTGAAGATGCCCTATCGCATAGTCTGTCACTTTTAGAGCATGGTGCGGATATTATTGATGTAGGAGGGGAGTCTACACGGCCTGGCGCAAAGATTGTTAATGACGATGAAGAAATAGAACGGACAATTCCCTTGATTAAGGAGCTTGCAAACAGGGACATTGTGACATCAATAGATTCAAGAAAATCTAAAGTTATTGCTGCTGCGTTAGAAGCGGGCGCGAACATCGTTAATGATGTTAGCGCGCTGACTTTTGACAAGGAAAGTGTACAGGTTGTTAAAAAGAAGAATGTTCCACTGATCCTCATGCATATGCAAGGTAACCCGGCGACAATGCAAAAATCACCGAAATACGCCTGTGCGCCATTAGATATTTTTGATTACTTAAAGGAAAGAATTCTGTTTTGTAATGATCATGGAATTGACACCTCGAGGATCATCGTTGATCCTGGTATAGGGTTTGGTAAAACAGCTGAACATAACGTAGAAATACTAAATTATCTGACACTTTTTCATGGCCTGGGTTGCTGTATTCTGGTTGGATTTTCACGCAAGCGGTTTATTGCACAAATATCCAAGGATTGTTCCGAGGAAGAAAGGCTTGCAGGGTCGCTTAGTGCTGCCATTATATCTTTGAACCAAGGGGTTCAATTTTTAAGGGTGCATGATGCTTTTGAAACTAAACAGGCAATATCAGTTTGGAATTCTGTGATTCAATCTGTATAAAGAACTGAAGTGAGATAAAGAATATGAAAAAATTATTTGGCACAGATGGAATCAGAGGCATAGCTAACAAAAACCCCATGACAGCGGAGGTAGCCCTTAGAGTGGCTTTGGCGGTTGGGAAACGTTTCCCGAAGGGAAGCCATGGTCGGAAAATCGTTATTGGGAAAGACACTAGGCTTTCTGGCTATATGTTAGAGCCGGCATTAACAGCCGGTTTTATATCCATGGGCATGAATGTTGTTTTGTTGGGTCCGCTACCTACGCCAGCAGTTGCTTTATTGACAAGAAGTTTAAGGGCCGACCTTGGTGTCGTGATCTCGGCTTCCCACAACCATTACCAAGATAATGGTATTAAATTTTTTGATCGACAAGGTTATAAATTCTCCGATGCTGTTGAAAAGAAGATAGAAGAAAATTTTAATACTTTTAAGCAGACTGATTTAATCCAGTCGGAAAAATTAGGCAAAGCCTATCGTTTGGACGATGCCCAGGGCAGGTATATAGAATTTGTCAAAAA
>CAYMIQ010000260.1:0-1509 GCA_964390605.1 uncultured Rickettsiales bacterium | reverse complement strand
ACAGTTAAGTCAGACGATGTTGCTGGACGAACCAAGGCTTATGAGACAATAGTAAAGGGAGAAGACAACTTTGAATCAGGTATTCCAGAATCGTTCAATGTTTTGGTTATGGAGCTGAAGTCTCTAGGATTGAATGTTGAAACATTAACCGATAGCAAGAATGGTTAGTGAGGAGTTTGTATAATGGCTGAGATGGTGAAATTTTTTAAGAAGAATATTCCAGAATCCTTTGATCAAATACGTATTTCTATAGCTGGTCCGGAGCAGATTCGTTCATGGTCTTTTGGTGAAATTAAGAAACCAGAGACCATAAACTATAGAACGTTTAAGCCGGAGAGGAATGGTTTATTTTGTGCGCGCATTTTTGGCCCTGTTAAAGATTACGAATGTCTTTGCGGAAAATATAAACGAATGAAATATAGGGGGGTCATTTGTGAAAAGTGTGGCGTTGAAGTGACTTTATCAAAAGTAAGACGCGAAAGAATGGGACACATAGAATTGGCTTCTCCAGTCGCTCATATATGGTTCTTAAAATCAATGCCTAGTCGCATAGGTCTAATGTTAGACATGACGTTGAAGGATCTAGAGGCGGTTCTGTATTTTGAGAAGTATGTTGTTACGGAACCTAACTTAACCCCACTGAAACAGAATCAGTTATTGACTGAAGAGGAATATCATGAAGCATTGAACGAACACGGGGATGGAAGCTTTGTTGCGATGATAGGTGCAGAAGCTGTCAAACATCTACTTGCTTCATTGGATCTTGAAGCTGGGAAAAAAGAAATTGCCAAGGAATTTGAAAAGACAAAATCAACTGCGAAAAAGAAGAAACTCGTCAAGAGACTTAAAATGTTTGGCGCATTTATCAATTCAGGAGGAAAGCCGGATTGGATGATTTTAGAAACAATACCTGTTATACCACCCGAACTGAGACCTTTGGTCCCACTTGATGGAGGTCGCTTTGCGACTTCTGACCTGAATGATTTATATCGCAGGGTTATCAATAGAAATAATAGACTTAGAAGATTAGTAGAACTACGTGCTCCCGAAATTATTGTTCGAAACGAGAAGCGAATGTTGCAGGAATCAGTAGATGCGCTTTTTGATAACGGTCGGCGCGGAAGAGTGATAACAGGATCCAACAAAAGACCATTGAAATCTCTTTCAGAAATGCTCAAGGGTAAACAAGGGCGTTTCAGGCAGAACCTACTTGGCAAAAGAGTCGATTATTCGGGCAGATCAGTTATTGTTGTTGGCCCAGAACTGAAATTGCATCAGTGTGGAATACCAAAAAAAATGGCCCTGGAGCTCTTTAAGCCTTTTATTTTTTCACAACTAGAACGAAGGGGTTTTTCAACAACTATTAAGGCAGCTAAGAAAATGGTTGAGAAGGAGCATCCAGAAGTGTGGGATATTTTGGAGTCTGTAATCAGAGAACACCCCGTGCTTTTAAACCGTGCACCAACTTTACATCGCTTGGGAATTCAGGCTTTCGAACCTGTGTTAATT
>CAYMIQ010000259.1:0-1544 GCA_964390605.1 uncultured Rickettsiales bacterium | reverse complement strand
AACATCCTGGACAACTTACAAGAGCGGCTGTGGAATTAGCCAAAGATTGGAGAACAGATAAATATCTAAGAAGATTAGAAGCCTTAATGGCGGTAGCAGATGCCAAAACAAGCCTCGTTTTAACCGGCAACGGTGACGTACTTGATCCAGAAAATGGTTTAATAGGCATAGGTTCCGGTGGGAATTATGCTCTAGCAGCAGCACAAGCACTTTTAGATACAAACTTGTCTGCTGAAGAAATTGCAAAAAAAGCAATGCAGGTTGCATCAAATATTTGTGTGTATACAAATACTTCCATCACTATAGAAAAGATTACAACATGACGAAAACAAATTCCAATAATAGTTCTTTTTCTCCAAGAGAGATAGTGTCGGAGTTAGATCGATACATCATTGGTCAATTGGAAGCTAAAAGAGCTGTAGCTATAGCACTTCGAAATCGTTGGCGTAGACAACAATTATCAGATGAAATGAAAGAAGAAGTCTTACCAAAAAACATTTTAATGATAGGTCCGACTGGTATTGGCAAAACAGAAATATCAAGGCGGTTAGCAAAATTAGCACAAGCTCCATTTGTAAAAGTAGAAGCTACAAAATTCACTGAAGTTGGTTATGTCGGTAGAGATGTTGAACAAATTGTTCGAGATCTTTTGGAGATCGCAATATCTATGACTAAGGAAAAAAAGCGAAAAGAGGTAGAGGCAAAAGCAAAAATTTATGCCGAGGAAAGAGTTCTTGATGCCTTATGCGGAAAGGGCGCTAGCCCAACAACTAAAGATAGCTTCAGAACAAAACTTAGAAAGGGAAATCTTGATGATAAAGAAATTGAAATAGAGCTACAAGAGGGCGGCGGCATGCCAACACTAGATATATCAGGTGCTCCAGGATCGAATATTGGTATGATCAATTTGGGTGACATGCTTGGAAAATCAATGGGTGGGACAAAGAAAAAAAAGAAAGTCTCGGTAAAAGAATCATACAAACTTTTAATAGCTGACGAGTCAGATAAGCTGTTAGATCATGAAGAAATTATTCAGGAAGCAAAAGTTGCAACGGAAAATAATGGGATAGTTTTTTTAGATGAAATAGATAAAATTTGTGCACGCTCTGAAAGAGTTGGGGGTGACGTATCAAGAGAAGGTGTACAAAGAGATTTATTACCCTTAATAGAAGGAACAATAGTTAACACAAAACATGGAACTCTAAAAACTGACCATATATTATTTATAGCATCGGGAGCTTTTCAACTTTCAAAACCATCAGACTTACTTCCCGAATTACAGGGTCGTTTACCTATTAGGGTAAATTTGAGACCCCTAACAAAAGATGATTTTAAAAAAATACTTATCGAACCTGAAAATAGCCTTATAAAACAATATATAGCCCTACTTAAAACCGAGGAAGTAAAATTAGAATTCGCTGATTCCGGTGTTAACGCAATTGCTGATTTAGCTGTACAAATTAATACAAACGTTGAAAATATTGGGGCAAGACGATTACACACAATATTAGAAAAAGTACTAGATGAAGTAAGTTACAGTGCTA
>CAYMIQ010000258.1:0-1574 GCA_964390605.1 uncultured Rickettsiales bacterium | reverse complement strand
CGTCATACGGATTCATCGACATTTTAACATTTGATGTCTCAACGACAGTTTGATCAGATTTGACTCTGATTGTAACATTATAATCAACAACCCTTTTCACTGCGACTAATGCTTTCAACTTTAGTACCTCAACGATTTTTTCCAGGTTTCCACAAAATATCCTTTTTACCCTGAGAATTAGAATATCTCGCAAGAACAAAAATGTAATCCGATAAACGGTTTAAATAAATAAGAATATTTGGATTAATCTTTTCCTTAGCCATCAACGCAGCAATTAATCTCTCTGATCTTCTAATAACCGTCCTAGTCAAATGTAAGTACGAAGAAAGAAACGTACCCCCTGGCAAAACAAAAGAGTTAAGTGGTTTGAGCTTGCTGTTTATTTTGTCTATCTTTATTTCTAAGCGCTTTGCTTGTCTATCCGTAATTCTTAATTCATTTTTTTTTCTTTTAGCTTGGGGAATGCAAAGATCAGCTCCCAAATCAAATAAATCATTCTGAATCTCGGAAAGAGATCTATCAACATCACCTTTGGCATAACACCTGGCAATGCCCAATACAGCATTGGCCTCGTCAATCGTTCCATAACACTCGACCCGCAAATTGCACTTACTCACTCTTTTTCCATCGCCCAAAAGAGTGTTTCCCTTATCACCGATCTTTGTATAAATTTTATTTATTTTAATCATGGCATAAAATCTACATCACACGCTTTAGTAAAAAAATTAGACCTAATATTACAATCGCAACACCTTGAAGTATAACTCTGGCCTTCATAATTTTATTTGAATATTTTTTATTAACATCTCCGCCCCTCGCCATCATAAAAACACCCGCGAACAAAACACACGCAACTGCGAAAAGAACGATTAACAAAAAATAAAATGCAATATTATAAAAAGACTCCATAAAATTAAATAAGGTCGTTAGATTTTGTTATAAAGAAATACAAATTATGTATCAAGCAAGAGTCCGCGGGCTACAATTTGTGCTTGAATTTCTGCAGCACCTTCAAAAATATTTAGAATTCTTGCATCGCAAAGAATCCGACTGACGGGGTACTCTAAAGCATAACCATTACCTCCATGAACTTGCAAAGCGTTATCTGCATTAGCCCAGGCAACTCGAGCAGCTAGAAGTTTAGCCATCCCTGCTTCAATATCACAACGCCTATCAGAATCCTTCTCTCTTGCAGAAAAATATGTAATCTGTCTAGCAATCATTGTTTCAACAACCATCCAAGCAATTTTAACAGCTATCCTAGGAAAAGAAAAAATTGGTTTACCAAATTGAGATCTTTCTTGTGCATAACGCATTCCAACTTCTAAAGCAGATTGCGCCACACCAACAGAACGTGCAGCAGTTTGTATTCTTGCAGACTCAAATGTTTCCATCAGCTGCTTAAACCCTTTTCCTTCTTCACCGCCCAGTAAACTAGAGACTGGAACTTTAAAGTTATCAAATGCTATTTCATATTCTTTCATTCCACGATAACCTAATACTTCGATCTCGCCACCACTTAAACCCTCGATCGGAAAAGGATCTTTATCTGTTCCTCTTGGTTTCTCAGCATG
>CAYMIQ010000257.1:0-1582 GCA_964390605.1 uncultured Rickettsiales bacterium | reverse complement strand
GGCTGAAACTATTTCTTGGCTCGTTGAAAATCACTTATTAATGAGCATGAGTGCTCTTCAAAGGGAAGTCAGCGATGCAAAAACCGTTGAAGACTTCACTAAGTCTGTCCAGTCTCCTGAAAGGCTAAGGCTTTTACTTATTTTAACTATTGCTGATATTAAGGCGGTTGGTCCGAATACTTGGAATAGTTGGAAAGCAGGACTAATACGTGCTTTATATTCTTCATCTGAAGATCTGATTTCCGGTGGTTTTTCTATTACTCACTTAAGAACGAAGGTTGATAATGCTAAAATATTACTTCGGAAGAGAATGATAGACTGGTCTTCTCGTGAATTTAAAAAATTTAGTCAGTTAGGTTACTCAGCATACTGGATGTCACAAAGTACCGGTGCTCATGTTAGGCAGGCTAAAATGATTCGAAAAGCCGAAAAAAAGAAATCAGATATATCTGTTAATGTAGAAGTTAATCGTAAATTAGATGTTACATATCTTACCGTTTATACCATAGATCACCCAGGTTTATTTTGTGGCATTTGTAGAGCAATTACTTCAGTTGGTGGAAACATTGTGGATGCAAAAATTTTTACCATGGCAAATGGTAGTGCACTTGATGAGTTTTCTATTCAATCCTCCCCTGCTTGGCTTGATGAGGGGAAAACAAAAGCTTTCGATGATTTGGATAATATAATGAATTTGAAGAAAGCAGTTATCGAATCTATTACTCTAGAAAATAATAAGATCCTGGATCAGGCAGATCAAGAAAGAATCTTTCCGGAGCACAAAGATATTTTTTCTTTTCAACCCCAAGTGCATATTACAAATGATTTAAGTAATTCCTGTACAGTGGTTGAAATTAATGGAATTGATAGATCGGCTCTACTTTATGATCTAACAAAAATTTTTACTGATCAAGGACTGCAAATTGTTAGTGCAAAAATCTCCACTTACGGAACAAAAGCTGTCGATGTTTTTTATATAAAAGATGTTTTTGGGTCAAAGATAGAAAATGAAGAAAAAATAAAGTATCTTCAAAAATCTTTGATGTATATTTTAAGAAAAAATAGCAACAAAAAGCACAAATTTAGATCTGTTGGTATCTTTCAAGAATCTCCAAGAAAAATTTATAACCGAAGACAAAAAGTTAATTTACTGAGGCGAGAAACGAAAAAATAAATTTTTATCTAATCAATGATACTTTTTAAAAATTTTTTTACTGTTGGATATCTTACCTTTACAAGTCGTGTATTTGGATTCGTCCGGGATATTTTGATTGCTAGTATTTTGGGGGCTAGTTTTATTGCTGATGCTTTTTTTGTTGCATTTAAATTACCTAACTTATTTAGAAGATTATTTGCTGAAGGCGCGTTTAACGCAGCATTTATACCAGTGTTGTCAGGTGAGATAAAAAGAGCAGGCAAGAAGGCAGCTATTAAATTCTCCTCAGGCGTAGCTTCTGTTTTGTTTTGGTTTCTATTAATACTTGTCGTTGTTTTTGAAATCTTCATGCCTATTTTTATGCATTTTCTTGCACCTGGATTTTCTGAGAATCCTGAAAAATTCGATTTGGCAGTAGAATTTACG
>CAYMIQ010000256.1:0-1593 GCA_964390605.1 uncultured Rickettsiales bacterium | reverse complement strand
CGATAAATTACCGCGAATCCTACGGCATCCATGCATCTAACGGAATACTCTTTAATCACGAAAGTTCATTGAGGGGGGAAACTTTTGTGACGCGAAAAATTACACGTGGCATCGCAGCTATTAAGTTGGGAACACAGAAGAAAAATTATGTAGGTAATCTCAATGCGAGACGTGATTGGGGTCATGCAAAAGATTACGTTAGAGGTATGTGGCTTATGTTGCAACAAAATCGCCCTGATGACTATATATTAGCTACCGGAGAAAGTCATACTGTGCGGGAATTTGTAGAGCTTGCATTCAGAGAGGTCGGTTGTCAAATTGAATGGCAAGGTTCGGGTTTGAAGGAAAAAGGTATTAATAAAAAAACTAAGAAAATTATGATAGAGGTGGATTCAAGATATTTTAGGCCGAATGAAGTGGAGCACTTATGTGGCGATCCCACGAAGGCACGGCAAAAACTTGGCTGGCGCCATAAGATTAACTTTACCCAATTGGTTAAAGAGATGGTCAAATCAGATTTGTCTAAAGTTAAACAAGAAACTTCAGATCATAAAAGCTATGAATAAAAAAAGAACCATAAGCCTTAAAAAGAAAAAAGTCTGGGTGGCTGGGCACCGAGGCATGGTCGGTTCTTCAATAGCTAGGCGCTTGGTTTCAGAAGGTTGCCAAGTGCTGGTATGTGATCGACGGGATATAGATCTGAGGAAACAAAGTGCTGTCGAAGAATGGATGAAAAAACATCAACCAGAATTTATTTTTTTAGCAGCCGCAACTGTAGGTGGAATTGTCGCAAATTCAACACGTCCTGCGGAATTTATTTATGATAACACAATTATTGCATCAAATATTATTCATACATCTTGGAAACAAAATGTGAAAAAACTGCTCTTTCTTGCTTCCTCTTGCATTTATCCTAGGTTGGCTAACCAACCTATCAAGGAGGATTCTTTGTTATCTGGCTATTTGGAGCCGACAAATGAATGGTATGCCGTTGCGAAAATTGCTGGACTTAAGATGTGTGAGGCTTACAGAAAACAATATGGTTGCGATTTTATTTCCGCTATGCCACCTAACTTATATGGGCCAAATGATAATTTTAATATTCAAAGCAGTCACGTGATACCAGGATTAATTGCCAAGATTCATGAGGCAAAATTACGTAAGAAGAGTAAGGCCGAAATCTGGGGAACCGGAAAGCCTCGAAGAGAATTCATGTTTGTCGATGATTTAGCAGATTCTTTAGTTTTTCTTATGAAGAATTTCTCCGATTCTCAACATATTAATGTAGGTGTTGGTAAAGATGTTAGCATTAAAGAGTTAGTTACGATTATATCTAGCGTCATAGGTTTTAGTGGTAAATTTAAGTATTTGTCTAAATATCCTGATGGTGTCCCGCAAAAATTACTTGATATTAAAAGGATAAATAAATTAGGTTGGCGTGCCAAAACTAGCCTGTTGGAAGGTCTGAGCGAAACTTATAAATGGTACCTTGACAGCCTAGAGAAGAATGCTTTAAGGAATACGGCCTGATAGAATGCTGGGGCGTAGCCAAGCGGTAAGGCATCGGGTTTTGATCCCGTGATCGCAGGTTCG
>CAYMIQ010000255.1:0-1599 GCA_964390605.1 uncultured Rickettsiales bacterium | reverse complement strand
AAAAGGGATTTTGTCTATGCATCTGATGTAGCAAATGCTTTCCTTCTTGCCGCCAAGACAAAATTAGTTGGAAAAATATGGAATCTTGGATCAGGCAACCCTCAATCAATCAATAAACTTATAGAGATATTAGGGGGGGATGTAGTGCATATCCCCAAAAGACCCGGTGAACCTAATTGCACATATGCTAATATAGCAAAAATTAAAAAAGACCTAGCATGGAAACCAAAAATAAAATTTAAAAAAGGTGTTGAATTAATGCTAAAAGAAATAGAATCATGGAAAAATGCCCCTTTGTGGGATGCGAAAAAGATAGAAAAAGCAACACAATCATGGTTCAAATACTTAGCAAAATAAATATTCTTTGGTTTTTCAATGTCTCTTACAGAAAAATATAGTTATAAAATCAAAACAGCCGACGAACTAAAGAAAATCATCGGTTCGTTTCCTAGGGCACAAAAAGTAATAATGTGCCATGGTGTGTTCGATGTTGTGCATCCAGGACATTTGAGGCACCTCCTGTTTGCAAAAGAAAAAGCTCACACCCTAATTGCAAGTATCACTTCTGATAAATTTATAACGAAAGGAAGATATCGACCTCACGTACCACAAGAACTGCGTGCCCTAAATCTCGCTGCATTAGAAATGGTTGATTACGTGATTATCGATAACAACCCTGAACCCCTAAATAACTTGAAACTCTTACGGCCAGACTTTTTCGGCAAAGGATATGAATATTCATCTCACGGAAAGGATAGTAAAACGCGCAATGAATCAGACATTCTCGAATCTTATGGGGGAAAGATCATCTTCACACCTGGCGACATAATATACTCTTCCACAGCTTTGATTAACGCCGATCCGCCATCACTAGGCGTGGACAAAGTATTAACCTTGATGGAAAAGGAGAAAATTAAATTTCGAGATCTTAAAGAAACACTGAAAAATTTATCAAAATCAACTGTGCACGTGATTGGAGATACGATCGTTGATAGTTACACTCATACATCTATTTACGGCGGCCAAAACAAAACACCAACCCCTAGCGTAAGATATGAAAACAAAAAAGACTATGTCGGTGGTGCAGGAATAGTATCAAAACACATCAAGGCAACTGGAGCTAAGGTTATTTTTTCTACAGTTTTGGGTGATGATCAATACAAAGAATTTGTTCTAGAAGACCTAAAAAAAACTAAAGTTGAATCTAATGCAATTATTGATTCCACAAGACCTACAACAAATAAGAATGTAATTATCGCAGCAAATCATAGAATAGCAAAGATTGATACTCTTGATAACAATGCAATATCTGACACAATTTTGGATCAACTAGTAAAAGCTACGACAAACACAAAGTGTGATGCTGTAATTTTTAGCGATTTTAGACATGGTATTTTTAATAAAAGATCTATCAAAAAATTAATTAACGCAATACCCAAAAAAATATACAAAGTTGCCGATAGTCAGGTAGCAACTAGATGGGGAAATATTCTAGACTTTCCTGGATTTGATCTAATTACCCCTAACGAAAAAGAAGCCCGCTTTTCTCTTGGAGATCAGGATTCGGGAATTAGGCCCCTTGCTGCAGATCTTTATGAT
>CAYMIQ010000254.1:0-1607 GCA_964390605.1 uncultured Rickettsiales bacterium | reverse complement strand
AAATTCTATCAACAATGCCGCTGAATGACTCTCTATTAATAATGAGTATATTTTTATTACCTTCGGGTATAACTTTAGAGTAATCAGGGAAATGTCCGTCTACTAATTTCGATGAAAATTTTAAAGTATCTAAAGAAAAACAAATTTTGTTTTCATCCAATGAAATAGATACCTGTTTATCATAATCTTCAAGTAACTTTCTAATTTCCAATACAGCTTTTCTAGGCAATATGATGCTGGGTATATCTCCGGTTTGTTCTAGATTGTTTAACTCAAATTTAGCCAATCTATGTCCATCGGTAGCAACGGCAATCAAAGATCCTTTGTCTTTGTGAAAATAAATTCCGTTTAAATAATGCCTGGTCTCCTCGGCAGACATAGCAAATTTTGTCCGATCCAGTAATAAGGACAAATCCTTTGATTTTATTAAAAAATTGAAAGGCATTTTTTCACTATCCATCATCGGAAATTCTTCTGGTGATATAGAGGGTAGTTTAAAATTAGATTTTCCAGACTTAATCTCTATGGGATCTTTGGTGTCACCTTGAACAATTTCTATCTGGCTACCGGCAGGCAACTTCCGAATAATATCATAAATTGTATGAGCAGAGATCGTGGTCTTGCCTGCGTTTACAACGCTGCAATTCAGGCTTTGGATCACTTCAATCACCATGTCAGTAGCAAAAATTCTTAGCTCATTTCCCTGTACATCTAATAAAATATTTGAAAGAATTGGCACCGTATTGCGCCTCTCAACTAAGCCCTGAATATGAGTCAGGGCACCTAAAAGTTTGTCTCTTTCAACAGTTATTTTCATAATTGACGACCCAGCAACATTGGAACACGAGAAACATGCGACCTATTGTACATGAAACACGCGGCTTAATCTAATAATTTTCAGCGAAAAAAATAGAGAAATTTATCTATCAAACATCCTATGAAGAAGCTCTACATCTTCATCAAAACTGCTATCAATAGTCCTGAGATCTTCAATCTTTTTAACAGCATGGATGACAGTTGTGTGGTCACGGTTTCCAAATTTTCTACCAATTTCTGGCAACGATCTCTGTGTTAATTGCTTACACAAATACATGGCAACCTGTCTAGGCCTAGCAACTGACTGAGCTCTTCTAGCAGAGCTCATATCCGTCATCTTAATGTTAAAGTGCTCAGCAACTCGCTGCTGTATTTGCTCTATAGTAACTTTTTTTTCAGTTAATCTTAAAACATCATGTAGTAGTTCTTTTGCTGCTTCTATACTTAACACTCCTCCAACAAGAGTAGAGTGTGCAACAAGCCTATTTAATGCACCCTCCAATTCACGCACACTCGAAGAAATCTTATGGGCCAAAAATTCTAGTATGTTTAAAGCAATATTTACTTTTATTTTTTCTACTTTTGATTGCAGGATGCCCAATCTAAGCTCGTATGTAGTTGGGTGAATATCCGCGACCAACCCCCAACCCAATCTTGACCTCATCCTTTCTTCAATTCCCTCTAAATCATTTGGTGATTTATCAGCAGAAATCACAACTTGACGCTTTTGATCCACCAGTGCATTAAAAGTATGAAAAAATTCTTCTTGTGTTGATTCTTTGCCACTAATG
>CAYMIQ010000253.1:0-1618 GCA_964390605.1 uncultured Rickettsiales bacterium | reverse complement strand
CATCGAGCTCGCCATTTTTCAGCATATTTCTAAATTTAAGCTTTGTTTCTTTGCTTGCACCCTTTCCGACAAGAGATTCAATTAACTTTTCTTCAGCGGCAACTTCTGCTTTTGCTTTAACTTCTCTTTTTAGTCGGGTTTTTGTCAAATGTATCGATAGCTCAACCAAGTCTCGGACTATCTGCTCAACATCCCTTCCCACGTAACCTACTTCTGTAAACTTAGTTGCTTCCACTTTCAGGAAAGGTGCTTCCGCTAACTTGGCAAGCCTTCTTGCAATTTCAGTTTTTCCGACTCCAGTTGCGCCAATCATAAGGATATTTTTTGGTAACACTTCGTCCTTCAAATCATCTTCTAGTTGCTGCCGTCTCCATCTATTTCGTAAAGCAATAGCAACCGCCCGTTTGGCACTATCCTGCCCGATTATAAAGCGATCTAATTCAGAAACGATTTCGCGTGGGGTTATTGAAAGCATAAGATTAAATTTTCTCTAAAACGCAATTTTTGTTTGTGTAAATGCAAATTGAGGCTGCAATTTCCATTGCCTTTTTAGCAATTGTTTCGGCAGTTTCGCCCTTGACATCCTTGAGGGTTCTTGCTGCGGCGAGAGCATATGGCCCACCCGAGCCGATTGCAATGATTCCGTCTTCTGGTTCCACAACATCCCCTGTTCCAGTTATAATTAATGATACATCTTTGTCCGCTACCGCCATCATAGCTTCTAATCTCCTTAAATAGCGATCTGTCCTCCAATCTTTTGCTAATTCAACACAGGATCTTGTGAGTTGGCCTGGGTGTTGCTCAAGTTTGGCTTCTAGTCTCTCAAATAAAGTCAATGCATCTGCTGTAGCTCCAGCAAACCCAGCAATGACTTTACCATTTCCGAGTCTTCTCACTTTTTTTGAATTTGATTTTAAAATAATATTACCATGCGTCACCTGACCATCAGCGGCAATGACTACGGATTTATCTTTGCGCACTGATATTACTGTTGTTCCTTTCAGTGAAGACGCGCTTCTATCGTTATCCTGTATTTTTATCATTACTGATCTTCAAGTGTTCTATCTATTGTATAAGGCATTTAATGGTGTATTGTAGTTGATTCAAGATCTCAGGCTAATTAATTTGTTATCTTTTTCTGTTGTTTATTGGATATATTAGTAATTTATAGTGTGTTTGTCTTAGAAATGTAGCTAAATCATGCGTAAGTCGACAATTAAAAGAAAAACAAAAGAAACTCAAATTTCTGTCATGGTCAATCTAGATGGGAAGGGCAGATCAGAAATTAGTACTGGCATTGGTTTTTTAGATCATATGCTTGAGCAACTCTCTCGTCATAGCTTGATAGACATTAAATTAATAGCTAAAGGAGATCTTCACGTGGACATGCATCACACTACTGAGGATACTGGCATTGCATTGGGAGAGGCAGTTTTTAAAGCCCTGAAGGATCGAAAGGGTATTAAGAGGTTTGGATCGGCCTTATCCCCTATGGATGAAACATTATCAAGAATTTCCGTTGACGCTTCTAACCGAGCTTATTTAGTTTGGAAGGTTAAAGTTCCGCAAGTAGAAGTTGGTGATATGAAATCTGAACTTTTTAAAGAATGGTTTCAGG
>CAYMIQ010000252.1:0-1626 GCA_964390605.1 uncultured Rickettsiales bacterium | reverse complement strand
CAGATAAATCAAGGTCAAATGGATAGATGGAATATTATTACTTGCCTAAACTATTTATCTGCAGAAAAGGAAATTGAAATCGTTTTAGCAAAAGTTCCGAATCTTTCAGGTGTTAAGAATAAAAAAATTATTAAATCAATGGTTGCGATGGCAAGCTTGACGAGAAATGGATTCTCATCTGGAGACATATCTACCGTAATGTCACCAAGAACTGTCATCATGTGGGCAGAAAACTTTGTATCTTTGAAAAATATTCAAATGGCTTTTCGTTTGACATTTTTAAATAGGTGCGACGAAGCTGAACGATCAATTATAGCCGAATACTATCAAAGATGCTTTGATGAGGAATTAAAAGAATCTTATACTCCAAAAAAATCTTGAAGATTAAATTCATCGTCCTTTTGCTATGCCCAATAGTTCAGAAAAAAATATTAAGAAAAACTTCGATATAATAACTGCGGCGCTATTAAGATCTTTAACGCAAAGAAATTATTACTTTGAATTTGAAAAAATCACTGATCACGATTTTAATAATTTAAATCTCAGCAAATCATTAAAACTCCCGCGTCCTGAAAAAGGAACGAGAACTAAGGATATAGACTTTCTGAGGGGACGGGCAGATTCTCTAGCAATGAATATTTGTCATCACGATAATACCTTACACAAAAAATTAAAACCCAAAACTATTCAGGAGGAAAAAGTATTTTCTGCAGCTGAAAAAGCAAGGATCGATGCCCTAGGAATGGGTGATTTTCCTGGATTAAAGAGTAATTTGATTGCCGCAATAAAAAAGCATCTTAGTGTTCCACAAAAAAAGAAAAGAGAAGTAACTATGGAAATGGCATTGTACCTTGTTGTACTAGACAGTTTAATCGAAATAAATTTTCCTGAAAAAATTTTAGCCCTAGTAAAGAAATGGGAAAGCAAGCTCTCTTCTTTAGAAAAGAGCATAATACATTCACTAAAAGAACATCTTTTAAATCAAGAAAGCTTCTCTCAGAGAATAAAAAAACTTATCAAATCTTTAAAACTATCAAAAGAATACGCTAATAAATTTTCAGAGATTCAAAATGAGACAACTGACCAGCAAACAAAGAACCTGGACGATAAAAAAGAAACATTTGATCTTGAATCTGACAAAGCGCTACTGCTTAGAAAAAAGGCTGAAACAATGAGACTCAAGGGAGATGGTGATCTGGATAAAGAGCTTCGGGATAATACCGGTCAATTTGGCTATTCAGACCAAGAAACTGAAAATATTGACCGATCAAAAAAAATACATCTGGATAAAATCAAGCATTACAAGGCTTATACCAAACAGTTTGATGAAATTATCACTGCCGAAGAATTAACCTCAAGAAATAATTTGATTGAGTTGCGTAAAAAACTTGATAGTCAGATCATAGACTTGAAAGGAATCATTGTACGCCTAGCAAATAAATTACAAAGAAAACTTCTCGCAAAACAAGAAAGATGTTGGGAATATGGATTAGAGTTCGGTCATCTAGATACACAGAGATTTGCACAATTTATTGCTAATCCCTCAAGTAACAACATCTATAAAAGAGAAAAGGAATCTGATTTCAAAGACACGATTGTTTCTTTGCTAATTGATAATTCAGGTTC
>CAYMIQ010000251.1:0-1638 GCA_964390605.1 uncultured Rickettsiales bacterium | reverse complement strand
ATATTATAAATATAATTTGATCATTAATGTATATATTTTTACTATATTTCTTGCACATCTTTTAACCAAAGACGAGAGGCTATCTAATAGAAAAATATTTGGGGTTTCGTTGGGGTTTTTGGGTATTGTTATTCTTGCTGGTATAGACGCAGTCCAAGGACTACATAGAAACTTTTTATCACAAATTGCCATTATTATATCGGCAGCAAGTTATGCTTTTGCAATTGTTTACGCTCGCACTATTAAGAAAACATCTCCTCTAATCATTACCGCAACATCAACTATAGGAGCCGCATATATCATGATAACTGTTGCCCTACTTTTTGATAATCAATGGATACTTAATATTAGTAGTCACTATCCGTCCTTATCATCACTTATTTCTGTAGGTTTTCTTGGGGTATTCAACACAGCATTAGCTGGAATATTGTTTTTCTATATACTCCAAAAGAATGGTGCAATATTTACCGCACAGTGTAATTTCTTGATTCCTATATTTGGTGTCTTTTGGGGTTTTGTATTTTTGGGAGAAAAGCTGAATCTCAGGTCTGGATTATCATTAATGCTTATTCTTTTAGGAATTGCCATTATCCAAAAAACAAAGATTGTGGTTAGAAATTCAAAGAGAAAGAACAAAGTCTATTGATCCTTGTCCTTTTCTTCCCCTTCATCAAAGAAGGTAGTTTTGCCTTGAGTCTTTTCGGGGTCAAATCTTTCCGGTTTAGGTTGCTTACATAATTTCATGAATTCTTCACCCTTACCTTTAGATTCATAAAATGCATGAATACTTCCATAGTGACAAAATTCATGAGCCAAAACTAAATAGCGATATCTAGATTCGTGCCAATACCCTTCAGCTATCCCTGTACTCTTTACATAACCAGATTCTTCGAGTGCCTGCTGGGATAAATAAAAATAGTGCACTGCGCTTAAAAATTTATCATGAAGACTCTGCATTGCGCGCGAATTACTTGGTAGCTCTATTCTCTCTAAATCGGAAGTTGTTCCTAATTTCTGCAACAATTGTTCAACATTTTCTTCAGCACTGATAAAATCTAGAGCCTCCCGAGCATCCTCTCTGCTTCTATTACCCTCAAAAAGACGACCTTGAAGAATAATCACCGCACCCAGAACTCCATTCTTCTTATCTATAAGCTCCACGTAGGATCTTGCTTCTTCTTCGGACAAATTGTCACAAGAAGTAAGTCCAAAACTAAGCACAACAAACAATAATATAAATATTTTTTTCATTCTAAATATTGGTTAAATTTCTTAAAAAATTTGCAAAAATTCCTTTAAGTTATTGAAAAAATTCTAAACAAAAAAATTATCCCCCAAATGTGTGGATAAAGTTGTTAGTAAACCCTATATTTTGACCAGATTCCTTTACTGCATAAGGGTTTTGATTAATTGCATAAAAAATAGGCATAAAATTTCTATACTTATAAGTTATTGATAATAAAATAAATTACTTTCTTATAACATTGTCAATTATTAATTCTGTATCTCTTTTAAAGAAAGTATTCGAAATAACAAAAAAGTCAAAATCTGTGAACAAAATATCTGTTTTCCAGAGTAAATAATATAACTTATGATCTAAAAACGTCCCGCATTGAATAGAAGCCACGAGGTTTTGAT
>CAYMIQ010000250.1:0-1657 GCA_964390605.1 uncultured Rickettsiales bacterium | reverse complement strand
GGTGAGCTCAACTATTGGTTATCGGGATGAATGTTTTGGTCTAAATATTACGATGTCTCGATCTTACTCTAGAGATAGAGAAATAGAACCTTCCGACGCAATTATGGTAAACTTGTTCTTTAAATATCTCGGCACATTTACACAAAATCAAGCGCTGGCGCAATAAATGAATAATGATCTGTACAAATCCTTATTTGCAGGAATTTTTTCCTCTATCACAATAGGCGCGTTAGCATTATTAACCTACGAAACTGAACTTGGCGTATAACTAATAGCTTCCATTGGCGCTTCAATGGTTTTACTATACGGTTATCCAGAGAGTCCCTTTGCGCAACCAAAAAATATTTTTTTTGGTCACCTGGTCACGTCTTTAGTTGGGGTATTTTTTTTACATTTTATTTCACTGCCAATATATTTGTTAATTGGCTTATCTGTTGGTGTGGGTGTTTTTTTAATGATATTGCTGAAAGTTGTTCATCCACCTGCTGGCGGGAATCCGATTATTGTAATTGTTGGAAATGTCTCTGTTGATTATATAATAAACCCTGTAATTATAGGGTCTATAATAATATTAATATTTGGGATAGTCTTAAATCGATTAATACTAAGAAAAAAATATCCTAACTAATTACAATCTTTCAATGAAGCAGTTTATTTTATCCATTAGTCTCTGTATTGCCCTTTTATTTCATGTAGAAAAAGCTAAATCTGATTATTTTCAGGGAATTGCCGCAATTGTAAATGACGAAATCATTTCGCTATATGACCTAGAGGAAAGAATGAAATTAATTATTTCCTCCGTAGGATTGGAGGATAGTATAGAATCGCGAGACGACATTAGATCGGCAACAATGCAGTCTTTGATTGACGAAATACTGCAAGTACAAGAAGCAAGGCAATTTGGTATAACCGTCGCTGAAAGTGAAGTGAGCGAAGCTCTAAAAAAGATCGAGAAATTAAATAAAATTCCTGAAAATGGAATAGAAAATTTTCTGAAAGAAAAAAATATTAATATAGATTATTTAAAGAAACAAATCAGAGGCCAAATAACATGGCAAAAGATTGTTGGGCAATACTTGGTGCCTCAAATAGAGATAAAGGATGAGGAAGTAGCCGAAGGACTGATGGAATATAAGAGGAATGTAGGAAAGTACGAATTTTTAGTATCAGAAATTTTCCTTGGTGCAACCACAGGTGCCCTTAGAAAACAAACCGAAAGAAATGCGAAAAAGATTATGGAATATTTGGAAAAGCAAAAATCTTTTGCAAACTTAGCAAAACAATTCTCTGAGTCACCACAAGGGAAATCTGGTGGTGATCTTGGGTGGATACAAGAAGGTCATGTTATCACAGAAGTAGATAAAGAATTGCAGGGAATGAAGGAAGGGAAGATTAGCCTTGTTCAAAGTTTGAGTGGTTACCACATACTCTATCTGCGAAAGAAAAGAATAATAGGCAAAACAGGTATCGAAGATTTTTATTTAAAGCAAATACTTATTAAAGATTATTCTTTATCCCAAGAAACTGCCAATTTAGATAAAATTCATGAAAATCTTGCGAAAAAGTATACCTCTTGTGATGCTATAAAGAATAAAGATGAAGGAATATATGAGTTTAACGATCTAGGGGTATTGTCTTTTTCTGATATGCCGGAAGA
>CAYMIQ010000249.1:0-1663 GCA_964390605.1 uncultured Rickettsiales bacterium | reverse complement strand
TAGTTGTTTCTTAAATTTAGTTTGCTTTGTTTTCTGTGTTTTCTTTTCCATTCTGAACAATTTGAACATTTTTAATCTTTTCTTTTTGTAGTCCATTCGTCTCAGAATCATCCATTTCTGTTAACTTGGTTACAGATACTACTTTTTCATTATCCGCAATATCAAAAAGTTTCACTCCCTGGGTTTGTCTTCTTGCAATTCTTACATCGTGAATTGGGCATCTTATTAATTTACCTTGATCTGTTACCAAGACAATATGATCATTCTTGCCTATGGGAAAGGAAGCGGTTACTGAAGATCCGTTTCTTTTCTTTAGTTCCATATTAGTAATTCCCGATCCGCCTCTTCCAGTAATTCTGTAGTCATAGGCCGAGCTTCTCTTTCCATAACCCTTCTGGCTTATAGTTAAGATAAATTCCTCTTGGTCTGCCATTTTTTTGATTCTATCCGGATTTAGCGCAAGTAAAGTTTCAGACTGCTTTTTATCTTTCTTTGATTCTGACTGATCATCAAATGAAGTTTCTTTCTTTAAATATGAGTTTCTTTCTTCGATCGAAAAATCAGCATGTTTCAGTATGGTCATTGATATCACTGTATCAGATTCCTTAAGTCTAATTCCTCTTACGCCAGTAGATGAGCGGCCAGAAAAAACCCTTATATCAGGAACCTTGAATCTTATACATTTCCCCAATTTTGACGCCAAAAGAATATCTTCGTTTTCTCTACATGTCTCTACTCCAATAAGAAAATCCCCTTTACCCAGCTTCATGGCAATCTTTCCATTTGCCATAACATTGGTGAAATCTGATAGCCTGTTCCTACGTACGTTACCGTTAGTAGTGGCAAAGATTATAAAAGTTTCCGCCCAGGTTGCCTGATCCTCTGGCAGTGGCATCAACGTTGTTATGTTTTCTTTTTCTGCAAGTGGTAATAAATTTATAATTGCCTTACCTAATGATTGTGGTGTGGATTGAGGAATCTTGTGTGCTTTTAATTTATACACTTTTCCATTATTGGAAAAAAACAGAATAGAGGTGTGTGTATTCGCAAAGAAAACTTTTGTGACAAAATCCTCTTCCCTAGTTTGCATGCCAGCTCTTCCTTTTCCTCCTCTTCTTTGGGCTCTATAGGTAGAAAGCGGAACTCTTTTGATATAACCTGCACGACTAACTGTTATCACCATATCTTCTTTCTGTATCAAATCTTCGTCCTCTTGCTCCTCCCCTCCCTCTATGAAGCCAGTCCTCCTATCGTCTGCAAAGTTTGTTTTTACCTCAATTAATTCCCCCTTAAGTATGGATAATAATTTTTTTTCAGAATTGAGAATCTCCAGATACTCAGTGATCTCCTTCACAACATTCCTCAAGTCTTCTGCAATTTTATCTCTCTCTAGCCCAGTAAGTCGATGAAGTCTCAGATCCAATATAGACCTTGCTTGTAGCTCAGAGAGTTTAAATGTTTTGTCTTTTGAGATTTTATCTTTGTCATAAACTAGAGTTATTAAATCGACAATACCTTTCACGCTCCAGTCTCTTGCCATGATTTCTGTTTTAGCTATATCAGGATTTTTGGCCTTTTTGATAAGAGTTATAATTTCATCCAAATTACTAACTGCAATTACTAGCCCAACTAAAATATTGGCTCTCTCGCGCGACTTGGATAA
>CAYMIQ010000248.1:0-1663 GCA_964390605.1 uncultured Rickettsiales bacterium | reverse complement strand
AACCATCGCACTTCCTTTGCGCATTAATAGTAGGGCCAGGAGTCAAAAATTTTACTGAAATCTTTCAAGAGTTTTTTTCCAATAACGCAGCTATACAAATTAATAATCATCAAGATTTATTTAAAACAATACTGAGTCTCCTGAAAAATCAAGGAAAGAGAAAAAAGATTGGAATGTCCGCCAATAGGATCGCAGAAAATAAATCCAAAATACTTAAGGATATTTACCTACTTTTAAAACCATTTCTCAAAAATACTTCCCTTCAAAAGGATAACGAGATTGCAAATACCTAAATTTTGGAACAACGATACATTATCATCCAAGATGCTTGCTCCGCTGGCATGGTTATATGGAAAAATCATCGTGCTGAGATCTCAGAACACAAAGCCTAAAAAAATTGATATTCCAGTTATGTGTATAGGAAATGCAACAATTGGCGGTGCTGGAAAAACTCCTGTCGCCATGGCAATAGCAAAAATTTTAATGAGAGATGGAATTAATGTACATTTCCTGACTAGAGGATACGGGGGATCGTTAAAGGGTCCGGTCAAAGTAAACCCTAAAATCCACAATTTTGAAGATGTTGGTGACGAAGCATTACTTTTGTCTAAAATTTCAAAAACCTGGGTGTCACGCAATCGCTATCTAGGAGCAAGGGCCGCCTCAAAAGCTGGCGCACAAACCATAATTATGGATGATGGTTTCCAAAATCTATCAATATTTAAAAACTCGTCATTTTTGGTAGTTGATGGAAATTATGGTTTTGGAAATAAGAAACTGATACCAGCGGGTCCTTTACGTGAGAAGATAGATCGCGCAATCACAAGAGCTGATGCTGCAATTATCATAGGTAAAGATCAAAAAAATATTGTCAAAGAAATTGGCAACAAGATAAAAATTATTAGAGGAAAGGTTAGGGTAGATAAAAAATATTACCACCTAAGGAATAAAAATTACCTAGCTTTTTGTGGCATTGGAATTCCGGAGAAATTTTTTTCTACACTAGAAAGTATTGGAGTAAAGATTAAAAAGAGATATATTTTTCCGGATCATTACAAATATTCTAAGAAAGAAATTGATCAGATCTGTAAAACAGCCAAAAATCTAAAAGCCGAGATAATAACAACTGAAAAAGACTTTGTGCGCTTACCAAAGAAATCTTCAATGAAAATCAAAACCTTGCCAATAACAATAGAGTGGGCAAAAAAGAAAGAAATCACCAAGTTGTTAAGAAAATAATAATTATATTGATTGCAAAAATAAAATGATCAAAAAGATACTCCACTTACTTGAGGGCATTCCTGTATTTTTGCTCTATTTTTTCTTTCTTTCCATGCCACCTTCTGTAGCTTCTGCAATAGGTGGAAAATTTTTAAGTGCGATAGGACCTAAGTTAAAAAAAAATTGGATTGCAAAGAAAAATATTAAAAAAGCATTCCCAAACAAAAGTAATCAAGAAATAAATACAATTATTTCAGGCATGTGGGAGAATTTAGGTAGAGTAGCGGCGGAATATCCACATTTAAAAAAATTTGATTTATACAACCCAGACTCTTCAAAAAATTTGAGTGTTAAAGTATTTGGTACACAATATATAAAACAATTGCGCGATGATCAAAAGCCAGGAATATTTTTCTCTGCGCACTTAGGAAACTGGGAAATT
>CAYMIQ010000247.1:0-1667 GCA_964390605.1 uncultured Rickettsiales bacterium | reverse complement strand
AGGCAAAAATAACCATCGCTGAGAATCAATATGAAAGTTTGATTAAAAGAAAGAAAGTTACAAGATATCAACCCATTGCCAAGAGAAATGACAAGCCCAATGGAATTGCGTGGATATTGAAAAATGAACCTAGTTTTAAGGATTCTGAGATTTGCCGTCTCATTGGCACAACAAAATCTACAATCGAAGCCATAAGAACTCGCAGGCATTGGAATTCCCAAAATATAGAAGCGAAACATCCACTGGAACTCGGTCTTTGCAAAAGAAAAGATTTCGAGAAAGTGATAGAAAAGGCAAAGAAAAGAAACGAAAAATTGGCGCAACAAAATGAAAAATTAGCGCAACAAAGTGATGCGCAATAAAAAAACAAAAACATTGGTCAGTATTATCATGGGAAGTCAGTCCGATTGGAAAACCATGAAGCATGCCGCCAAATTGCTCAAAGACTTAAAAATACCATTTGAAAAGAAAATAGTTTCAGCACATAGAACGCCAAAAAGACTCTACGAATACGCAACTGGAGCAGAAGCAAAAGGAATTAAGGTGATTATTGCAGGTGCGGGAGGATCCGCTCATCTTCCCGGCATGACTGCGTCCCTTACCACAGTGCCTGTCTTAGGAGTACCCATTGAAACAAAATCCTTAAAAGGCTTGGATAGTTTGCTATCGATCGCACAAATGCCAGGTGGCATACCGGTAGGAACCCTTGCCATAGGAAAAGCTGGCGCAATCAATGCTGCGCTTTTGGCTGTCCAAATCATTAGTGTAAGCAGTCGCGGCGCTTCTTCGATGTTAAAGCAATGGCGAAAAAGACTAACCATGAGTGTAAAAGCTCAACCTAAAAAATAGATTCTTGATAGGGATTTAACTTGGTATCTCACTCTAAAGCACTTCAGCCTGGATCAACCATTGGAATCGTAGGTGGCGGACAGCTAGGAAGAATGACCGCTATCGCAGCGTACAGGCTGGGATATAAGGTTCATATTTTTTGTGACACCAGGGATTCTCCTGCCGTTCGAATAACCAACCTATTCACCATTGCAAAATACAACAACCTGAAAGCCTTGAGAGGCTTTGCAAAAAAAGTGGATGTTGTAACGTGTGAGTTTGAAAATATCCCCTTTGAAAGCCTGCGCTACATCTCCAAAATAGTGCCCGTCAGGCCTGGATGGAAATGTTTTAAGATTGCACAAAATCGTTTCAGAGAAAAAAATTTTCTCAGGAAAATCAACGTTGATACTGCCGCATTCACTGCGGTTGCGAATCGTAACGAATTATTAACGGCCTTAAACAACATCAAACCACCTTGCGTGCTCAAAACAGCACAACTTGGCTATGACGGAAAAGGGCAAGTAAAAATTAATCAAAATACAAAAGTAAACCGGATCTGGAAAAAGGGAGAGAGAGATATCAAAATCTTGGAAAAATATATTGATTTTGATAAGGAAATTTCGGTTATCGTAGCCAGGTCTTTAAGTGGAAAGATTATCGCTTATGATCCGGCTGAGAATCTTCACCGCAATCACATCCTATCACGATCCACTGTTCCCGCAAAAATCCCAAACAGGGTTGCGAAGCAGGCTAAGCAAATTGCCCACAAAGTTGCGGTCCAAATCGGACTCGTCGGCTTAATGGCGATTGAAATGTTTGTAACCAAAGACTCGAAG
>CAYMIQ010000246.1:0-1703 GCA_964390605.1 uncultured Rickettsiales bacterium | reverse complement strand
TTTTCGATAATTTATCATGAGGGGTGTTTTTGTACCCCACTTTCTATTTGATCGCAAGTTTCCTTAAAGGTCTTATTGATAATGTTAAACTTATCCTCTTCCCATATCCAAGACTGGTAAGGTTTACTAAAGGATGGCGAAGCGCCTACTCTAAAGGGTGTCTGAGACTCTAAGCGGTCAATGTCCTTGGAAAGGTTAAACATTAAGTACTTAGCTCTCGCATTGAACCAACACAAGGCAAGGGGTCCCGAACTTACGCCGAGATTAAGGTAACTCAATTGATATATGGCCGCACGTACGAGAAGATTGCTTGATGCAATCTTAAGAACTGGAAGTGATTTAGGAAAATAAACAGATCTCTTCTCTTTCCGGTCTATATCGCGAATAAAAATGGGAAAATACTTTTTCGCATCCAAATTTTTTGCAAATCTTACCCATTCACGAATATTGCTATTCCTTTTTCGTAAATATGAATACTCACGCAAAGTAATAACTATTAGCTTCTTTCCTTTGGCTTCAATTGGAAGCAGGCGATTGGCGTACCGCAAAACATCTTTTGGAACCTCAATGGGCAAAGAGTCTTCTTGCCTGAGTGTATGAACCACACGGGAGGTCTTATGTGCAGTCGGAAAGATTGGGTTGTAAAATCTTGGGAGAATATTCCATGAAAATAAAAGATAATTGATAAATCCCTCAAGTCTGTTCTCGCAAATAGTGATCCCTTTGCAGTGAGGAAATAATCGGGTAGCAGGCAATAAAAGATCAAAAATACGTTTACATCTTTTCTCTCGATTTAAGACAGCTGCATAAGCAGGAATCTCCCTACGCAACCCACTCTCTCGCCCCGGTATTACAATCACTTCTGTTTTTTCCAACCCCATCAACATTCTTTGAGATTCTGCTTCGGCTAAGGCCCAAAAAAAATCATACGTTACAGGAGAACAAGACAAATCATAAAATAAATATAAAGTCTTGTGGCTTCTCATGAAGATCGAGGCAAATATCGAGCAAAACATTCGTGCCGGAAAAAGTAAAATAAAAAAGAATGGATAAATGCAAGCGTTTAGAACTTTGCCTACGACGGTAGATGGAGTGAAGAATTCTTCAATCGATCTATTAATGGTCCAGGAAAACCCATAAAACTTTATCTTTCTGATTATATTCAAAAAGGACCGGGAATATGGATGAAAAGAATTCAATTTTATTCTTTCTGTTTCAACATATCTATCTTTGCAATGTTTGATATAGAATTATTAAATTCATATAAATTTTCTCTTCTAGAAACTGCGAATACGGATGCCAAGAACACCATAATCAATATGACGGGTGTAAATGTTATGATCGTAATGTTTGTATGAATCAGTGAAATATATATAGATGAGAATAATATAGACCTTAATAATACATTAAGTTTAAAAACCGCGATAATCGAAAGTGAATGCAACAATAAATTATTAAATCTCATTTTAGATGGTGAGAAATACCTTGATCCTCTTTCGCATGTAACCTTTTCTCTACTCTTTGCAATTTTAGCAAGCGAGCCCGAAAAACTACTCCAGGTAGCTTTTTCATTAATCATTTTTTCAACAATTGATCTTGGCAAGCAAGTATAATTCCCATATTTAATAGACTGACCTGTGAAGGTAAAAGTAATTATTTTATGTAAAAAATAACAAAATTTAAAGAAAGCACTCTCTGATCTT
>CAYMIQ010000245.1:0-1704 GCA_964390605.1 uncultured Rickettsiales bacterium | reverse complement strand
ATCCCCATTTTTCCAGCTTCTTTTATAACCCTCTTCCACTCTTCCGTAGTCAGTTCGTTTTTCATCGTCTCTAATTCAAGCGGATTGGAACAGTATGGGCATTGAAATGGACAACGATGAGTCAATTCCGCAAGTAACGCAAGCGGAGCATCCTCAATGTGAGAATTACCCTTTAGATCCTTTTTCTCTTGACCATTATCCTTCATTAATCTTCACTTTCATTCGCAGTAACCATAAAACCCTTATCAGCCAAATCTTGTAATAAACCAGTTACATCATGCGCAATTACTGCACGCTTCGCCTTATATTGCTTTGTTAGCTTATCTACTATACCCCGAACTGTGCTCTTTCCATCACAAAATTTGAGAATCGCAACAGAAATCTCATCAGGTTTCAATAGTTTCTCCGGAGCATTAATAACCCATTCGTCACTCCGTTTGTTAAATTCTAACTTAACGTGAGGTGAAAACTTAAGAATACTTTCTTCACTTATCAAGATTCGGTCTTTCATCAAAATCCTCTGGTTTAAAAGAACCTGGCGGAATATGTCCATTCACGTAAGCGTGATATAATGCATCTTGCTGTAGCCACAAAACATCTGTCTTGAATTTTAAAGCATCACAAACAGATTCTTGTTCTTCCCTAGTCTTTGCATTCTCCAAGGCATAAGCCAAAACATAATCGGCATCCTTAGTGGCCTGATTCAGCCTTTTTTTGAAATAAGCCATCACATCATCATTAATAAAACTGTAATTTTCCAACATCCCAGAAATTCTTTCTTTATGTATGGAGGGGGCAAAAAGTTCCGTTAGAGAAGATGTGATTCCTTCAAGCAGTGTTTTTTCTTTGACAAAATTAACATATGCATCAACAGCAAATCTAGTTCCTGGTAAAATGCCCTTGGTAGATACGACATACTCCCTATCTAAACCAAGTCCATCTGTTAAACGAAACCATCTTTCAATTCCCCCAGAATCCTTGGAATCTCCATCATGATCAAGAACCCTACGAATCCATATTCTTCTCAATTCTGCGTCCTTCATCCTAGACATCAATGCCGTATCCTTGATCGGTATATTGCATTGATAGTAGTACCGGTTTAAAGACCAAGCCTGAACTTGACCTTTATTTAATTTACCGCCATGCAGAAGTTTGTGGAAAGGATGCAAATCGTGGTACTGCTCTGCACCAATCTTCCTAAGCTTTGCCTCAAATTCTTTTTTAGTCATTAAAGAACCGCTCATTACAAAATTACCTCCATTCCATCATAGCTAACTTCCCACCCAGCTTTTTCGGCAAATTTTCTTTCTTCGGATCCATCAATTAGAATTGGATTTGTCGTATTAATATGGATAAAAATTTTTCTTTTAACATCAAGATTCTTAAAGGCTGCAATCGTACCACCAGGTCCAGAATTGCTCATGTGACCCATTCTCTTCCCCGTTTTATAACCCACTTTGTTAATTACCATTTCATCATCTCGCCATAAAGTTCCATCAAAAAAAACGAGCGGGGATCCTTTTATTTTACGTGCAAGTTCCTTGGTCATATTAGCACAGGCGGGTATATAATAGAAAAACTCCTCTTTATCAGTGCTGGAGATTTTAACAGCAATAGTATCCTCTTCCACAGTACCAAAATTTTTTCCAGCTTTTTCATCTTCAAGCCAAAGTGCAACCTTACCTGGGACAGAAAATGGCTCAA
>CAYMIQ010000244.1:0-1712 GCA_964390605.1 uncultured Rickettsiales bacterium | reverse complement strand
TCAACCAATAATATTGGGCAAGCGAAAAGAATAGCTCAACAGATACTTTTTTATTTGACGGAGAATTGTTAGAATCTGCAAATGAAAAATCTTTTTTTAGGAAGCCAAGCTCTAGACAAGCAAAACAATTTCTAAGAGGGATTGTCTAGATGAGACTTTTGCGTACTATTGTGTTTCTTTGGGTATTTTTTTGCATCACCGATACCAGCTATGCCAAAAAGGACTTCATCATAATTGGTTCCACAACTTCTACCGAAAACTCAGGTTTCTACCAACATATACTGCCGATCGTACAAAAAGAAACTGGCATAGAGATTAGAGTTGTTGCCGTAGGCACTGGAAAAGCACTTGCATTAGCCAAAAGAGGTGACGTAGATATTTTGATAGTACACGCCAAGGAGGATGAAGAAAAATTCGTCAACAATGGTTATGGAATTAGAAGAAAAGATTTAATGTTTAATGAATTTTTTATTGTCGGTCCAGAAGAGGATCCTGCAAATATCAAGAACGAAAAGATCATCTATAATGTTTTGTGGAAAATTCATGAATCGGCAATGAAGAATAGCAAGATAAAGTTCCTTTCGCGTGGAGATGAATCAGGAACGCACAAAAGAGAACTCGGGATCTGGAAAGAAGCAGGCATTGATCCAGATGAGTTAAAAGGAAAATGGTATTCGGAAGTTGGGGGTGGTATGGGAAGAACGCTAATGATTGCTGGAGAACTTGGCGCGTATACTCTTACTGATAGCGCTACTTGGATGAATCTAAAAAACAAGAATGGTTTGAGAATCCTATATAAAAATGCTAAAGAACTACTCAATCAGTATGGGATCATTTTATTAACGAAAGATTCAAAAAAACAACTAACCAACCAATTCTTTGATTGGATGACTTCATCTGAAGGAAAAAAAGCAATAGAAGATTTTAAAATTCGCGGAAACAAAGCATTTTTTACTGAAAAATAAATAAATCTTGTGGCAAGATATCATAAAAAATGATTGACCCTTACGGAAGAAACATTAATTACCTTCGCGTATCAGTGACGGATCGTTGCAACTTTCGCTGCACCTACTGCATGACAGAGAATATGAGCTTCCTGCCGAAAACAGAAATTTTAACTCTTGAAGAGTTAGAAAAAGTATGTGCTGCCTTTATCGATCTCGGGGTTAAAAAGATTCGAATAACTGGAGGGGAACCCCTGGTTAGAAAAAATATTATGACCTTAGTTAAAAGATTGGGAAGTTATAAAAAAAATAAACAACTTGAAGAGCTAACGATGACCACTAATGGTGAGTTGCTAAAAAAATTCTCTTCACAAATCTACGATTCAGGTATTCGAAGGATCAATGTATCGTTAGATACACTGAATGCAAAAAAATTTTCTGCCATCACGCGAGGCGCTAATCTTAATAAGATACTTGCCGGCATCGCAGAAGCAAAAGCTTGTAATCTGCGTATTAAGATTAACATGGTCGCACTTAAAGGGGTAAATGACTATGATTTTGATGAAATGATTAGATGGTGTGGGGAAAGTGGTTTTGATTTGACATTAATCGAGGTAATGCCAATGGGGGAAATGCCAGATGGAAGAGTTAATCAATATCTGCCACTGTCTATTGTAAGAAGTGAACTTGAGAAAAAATGGACTTTACAAGAAACAAATTACAAAACGCCAGGTCCAGCAAGATATACAACTATTAAAGAAACAGGCC
>CAYMIQ010000243.1:0-1723 GCA_964390605.1 uncultured Rickettsiales bacterium | reverse complement strand
GATAGAAAAATTCCCAAAAAGTAAATATGCACAAAATGCTCAAAAAAAATATACTTTCTAATTGACCATCTTGCGGGAAAAGAAATGGAAGTGGCAAGGTATTACCAGGAAAGAGGTGCGATGCTAGCGGCAATTAATAGATACAGTAAGGTTATCGAAGAATATCAGACAACCCCCCATGCTCAAGAAGCTTTGTATCGATTAGTGGAAAATTATTTAGCTCTCGGTGTATTTGAAGAAGCAAAAAAGAATGCAGCTGTGTTGGGCCATAACTTTCCGCAAAGTCAATGGTATAAAGATGCATACGCCCTAATAAACAACAATAGCCCGAAAAAAAACCAATTACCCATTAAAGAAACAAATAATAAACTAGTTCTAAATGAAAGCTCTGAAAAAGAAGAAGACGATAGTTTTTTTAGTTGGTTTGATGACTTTTTCGGAGAGGATGGGGGACTAGAAATAGAGGACAAAGCGGGGGCAATGCCAGTCTCCGAAAATTGATTAATAATGCCAATTAAAAAACCTTTGTCCACAAGTCCAGAAAAACTTTCTTCCGATCAGGCGAGCAAGGAACTGAAAAAGCTTTATCAGGAAGTGATATTTCACAATAAACTGTACTTCCAAGAAGATGCTCCAGAAATTTCAGATTCTGAATATGATGCTCTGGTCAGAAGAATCCAAGAGATTGAAAAGCTCTTTCCAAAAATTAACGTTTCAAAAAACCTCAAAAGTGCAATTGGATTCAAGCCTTCAGAAAAATTTAAAAAAGTATCCCATTTGCAACCTATGCTATCCTTGGCAAATGCATTCTCCGAGCAAGACATAAAAGACTTTGGTGTGCGCATTAGAAAGTTTCTTAACCTCAAAGAAGATTCCAGCTTGGATGTAGTTGCGGAACCTAAAATAGACGGTCTTTCTGTGTCTTTGAGGTACGAAAATGGTCGACTTACCCTTGGAGCAACTCGAGGAGATGGATTGACAGGAGAAGACATAACCAAAAATATCTTAACGATTCCCGATGTACCAAAATTCTTAAAAACAGATGAACCCCCGAAATTAATTGAAATAAAGGGTGAGGTTTTTATGAATAAGGATGATTTTATAGAATTAAATAAAAAACAAGAATCACATGATGAAAAAATTTTTGCCAACCCAAGAAATGCTGCAGCAGGAAGTCTGAGACAACTTGATCCAACTATCACTGCAGAAAGGCCTCTAAATTTTTTGGCATATGGCTGTAGCAATATAGAAGCAAATTTAGCAGAGAATCACTGGACTTTTTTAGTTGTAATGAAAAACTGGGGTTTCACAACTAGCCCTCATGCTCAAGTTTGCAAGGATAATAAAGAAATAAATAATTATTTTCAAAAGATTATGATGGATCGATCATCAATCCCATTTGATATGGATGGCATTGTATACAAAGTAAATAATATAGATCTACAAAGCAGACTTGGCTCTGTCGCCAAGGCACCAAGATGGGCAGTAGCAAGAAAATTTCCCGCCGAAAAAGGACAGACTCGGCTAAATAAAATTACTATTCAGGTGGGGCGTACCGGAATTTTAACCCCTGTGGCTGAGTTGGAACCTATCAATATTGGTGGAGTTTTGGTCTCCAGAGCAACGCTACACAATGATGATGAAATCAAGAGAAAGGATATTAGAGAAGGTGATCAAGTGCTTGTACAAAGAGCTGGTGACGTTATTCCTCAAATTATTTCTT
>CAYMIQ010000242.1:0-1731 GCA_964390605.1 uncultured Rickettsiales bacterium | reverse complement strand
TTCGGGCCCAATACGATGAAAGAATGGATGGCATTCGCGAAGCGTAACAATTTCCCAATAGGGTTATTTCGATTATTGAATCAAAATGAAATTTTAGAATTAATAGAAAAAGCTCATACAAAAAAGAAGCATATCTGTAAATTTGAAAGGCAGTTGATATCAAAAACATACCCTGATCTCTACTCATTTTTGAGGGAAATGAAGATGATTGGCGCAAATGCCCCGAACTTTTCCTACAAGCCGTCCGACCCGGGTAGATTAAGAAAATTACTACGTTTAGCTGGAGATGAGTACAAAAATGGTTTCCTTTCGACTTTTGAGATCTATTATTTCACTGTCCTTTTTGATTGATATTGCATGAAAAATTATTTTGTTACAGGAACGGATACTGGATGCGGCAAGACAGTTGCTTCTTCCTGTTTAGTGAGAGCGTTAGATGCGGATTATTGGAAACCGATCCAAACTGGAACTATTACTGAGCAGCCCGATCAGTTAATTGTCCAGAAATTAACGGGTCTTAGCAAAGACCGTTTTCATTCGAGCGCGTATAGTTTTCTCGAGCCCCTATCTCCACTAGAGGCTGCGTCTAGGGAAAAGAAGAAAATAACTATTGAGAGAATAAAAATCCCACAGTCTAGTAGAGCAATTATCGTTGAAGGTGCAGGGGGTGTATTAGTTCCAATTACAAAAAAGACATTTATGGTTGATTTGGCACAAAGAATTGATCTGTCGGTAATTTTAGTTTGCAGAACTGCACTAGGAACTATCAATCATACATTGTTGTCTATAGAGGCCCTAAGAAAGAGAGAGGTTGATTTGGTTGGTGTGATTTTTTCAGGCAAAATTAATAAATGGGTTGTCCAAACGATAAAACGAATAACCAATGTTAATGTCCTTGGGGAAATTCCTACAATCAAACCCTTGTCCCGAAAGGGTATAGATAATTTTATAAATACTAATAACTTTGCAGGTTCGTTAAAGAATGGATGATGCTTAATGCATAAAAGAAAAAGAATTGCAAGAGACGTGGAGAGAAGAATCATTTGGCGCCCTTTTACCATCCGGAAATCTTCCACTAAACCTATTCATATTATAAAGGCCCAAGATGAAAAACTATTCGATAGTAAAGGAAAGGAGTATTTGGATCTTATATCATCTTGGTGGGTGAGTATTCATGGGCATAGGGATGCGAATATTATAGCGGCGATAAAAAAACAACTAAATAAATTTGATCAGATACTTTTCACTGATTTTTCACATACTCCAGCTTCTAATTTAGCTCAAAGAATCACAGAGATTATGCCTAACAGCCTGTGCCGAGTTTTTTTTTCTGATAATGGATCAACTGCAGTCGAGGTATCTTTGAAGATTGCGTGGCAGTATTGGCATAATCTGGGAAAAAAAAGAAAGTATTTTTTGACTTTTAAAGGTGATTACCATGGCGATACATTTGGATCGATGTCAGTAGGGTTTTCTTCTGGCTTTTTTGATCCTTTTAAAGATTTATTGTTTCAAGTTAAGGAAATTACCTTTCCATATACTTGGGATGGTGATAGCTCAGTTCATCGGAAAGAAACAGAATCATTAAGACAGCTTGAAAATATTTTAAGTAATTTTGGTTCAGATATAGCGGCGTTTATTTGTGAGCCAATTGTACAGGGATCATCAGGAATGCGTGTTTGCAGAACATCTTTTATGAAAAAAGTTGTGCAAAAATTAAAAATTTGATAA
>CAYMIQ010000241.1:0-1741 GCA_964390605.1 uncultured Rickettsiales bacterium | reverse complement strand
ATCAGGTTATCACAACAACAGCAAATTGGATTATCGTTATGCAAAGTAAAAATGGTGGTTGGGGTGCATTAGATGCAGATAATACCCACAATTACTTAAACCATATACCATTCGCAGATCATGGTGCACTCCTTGATCCCCCTACCTCAGATGTCACTGCTCGATGTATAAGTTTTCTGTCCCAAATAGGCCATGAAAAGAATCGGGTGGTTACGAAAGGAATTGAGTTTCTAAAACAAGAACAAGAGAATGATGGCTCTTGGTTCGGAAGATGGGGGACTAATTACATCTATGGAACTTGGTCAGTATTGTCTGCCCTCAACGCTGCTGGAATAAATATGAATGAAGGTTTTGTCAAAAAAGGAGCCAACTGGTTGAAATCCAAACAAAACGATGATGGTGGATGGGGTGAAAGAGGGGACACTTACTGGGAAAAGAAAAAGAATGATCATTATAAAAGCACACCTAGCCAAACAGCGTGGGGAGTTCTTGGGTTAATGGCAGCAGATCAGGCCGAAAGTAAAGAGGTGGAAAAAGGCATAAAATATTTAATAAATACGAAAAATAAGAATTTGTTTTGGGAGGAAAAATCTTTTACTGCTGTGGGTTTTCCAAAAGTTTTTTATCTAAGGTATGATGGATATGCAAAATATTTTCCACTTCTAGCCCTTGCTCGTTATAAAAAGCTTACACAAAGCAATTCGAAAAAGGTTATCCACGGAATTTGATTAATAAAATCAAAAAAATAGGATTCGTAACTGGCATTAACTCAGAGGCAAAGATATTAAAGTCAAGTAATGCAATTGTTTTCTGCTCTAACATGAAACCGGAGAATGTTGCTATGGGAACAAACAGACTGATTAACAAAGGAGCGGATGCCATTATCAGTTTTGGATTAGCAGGCGCTCTTGATCCAACTTTAAAACCAGGTTCTATAATAATCGCACCCCAAGTACTTACACCATCATATAAAAAAATTCCTTGCAACCCACTGCTAGGAAGCAAAATTTTTAATCTTAAAAAGAATAAACGTGGGATTTATTTTAAACCTATCTTAGGAAGCAATCGTCCAATCACCAGTCAGTCTGAGAAGAGAAAAGTATTTAAAGAATCTAAAGCTGCTGCTATCGACATGGAGACACACATCGCAGCGCAAACAGCACGAAAGAGAAAAATACCATTTTTTACCATCAGATCCATCTGCGATACAGCAGATCAGGATTTGCCAGATATAATATCTGTAGCTACTAAAAATAAAAAAAAATTAAATCTCTTTGAAATTTTTCGTTTCGTGCTAGGCAAACCTTCTGAGTTAAAGAAATTTCCTAAATTAATTATAAATTACAAAATAGGAATGAAGAGTCTCCGCGAGATTCTTAGAAACTTCTCCTTATGATTTTTCCTCTTGAATGTCTCCTAAAGCAGAATCCACTTGCTTATCAAAGGTATATTTGGCTGGTCTGGCGTTGTGTAAATCTATATCGTCAACCAAGGGACCCTCTGTATTAACTCCACATACAGAAACCATAAGAGCCTTCATTGGATTGGCAAATGTATCAGAGACCGCGGTAGCCTCATAACCACAGTGAGCCATACAGTCATTGCATTTTTCATACTTCCCTGTTCCATATAAATCCCAATCCGTTTCCTCCATAAGTTCCTTAAAAGTAGACACGTAACCCTCACCCAAAAGATAAAAAGTTTTTTGCCATCCAAAAATATTTCTTGTTGGGTTTCCGCA
>CAYMIQ010000240.1:0-1766 GCA_964390605.1 uncultured Rickettsiales bacterium | reverse complement strand
AGCGCATGGGCATCCAGGCAAATTGGCAAGATCTTTACACTACAATGGACTATTCTTCTGAGGCCAAGATTGTTGAGGAGTTATGTTCTTTTCTTTTTAATGGGTATATTTATAAGGGAGAAAAGCCAGTCCTTTGGTCGGTGGTTGAGAAAACTGCTTTGGCGGAAGCCGAGGTGGAATATCAGGATCGCACTTCTAACTCTATAATTGTTGATTTTCCAATTATTAAGACAAATAAAGAATTTATTAAAGATGCCTCTTTGTTGGTTTGGACAACAACACCATGGACCATGCCCGGAAATCGTGCAGTAGCCTATGGTAGGGAAATTGACTATGTAGTAATTAAGGTCGCGAAAGCTGATGTAGGCAGCCTAACCCAGAAAGATGAGAGATTATTAATTGCCCTTCCTTTATTGAAAACGGTTTTAGATCAAATAGGAGTATCTGAATTTGAAAAAGAAAAAACTTTCTCGGGTAATGACTTAGAGGGAGCAGTTTGCGCACACCCCTTCCGTGGGAAAGGTTATAATTATGATGTACCTGTGGTGGCAGGAGATTTCGTTACAACAGAAACCGGCACTGGATTTGTTCATATTGCACCTGGACATGGTGAGGATGACTTTCAATTGGGACAAGAACACGATTTAGAAATTCCCAAAACTGTTGGACCTGATGGTATATTTTATCCTGAAGTCTCAATTTTTTCCGGAAAGCATGTTTATAAAATTGATGATGAGATCATTGAATTATTAAAAGAATGTGGAAGATTAAAATCAGTTGTAAAAATTACTCACAGCTATCCTCATTCATGGCGCTCTAAGGCACCTTTAATTTTTAGGATTACACCACAATGGTTTATTAGTCTTTCAAAAAATAATCTTAGAAAGAAGGCTCTAGCTGCTATTGATAAAGTGTCGTGGTTTCCGAGTTTATCTAAGAATCGTATGAAATCAATGCTTGAAGCACGACCCGACTGGTGTATTTCAAGGCAAAGAGCATGGGGAGTACCGATACCAATTTTTGTAAATAAGAAAACTGGTAAAATATTATTGGATAAAAAAGTATTTTCACGCATTGTGAAGACGATAGAAAAAGAGGGAGTTGATGCTTGGTTTTCAAAAGACCCTTCTTACTTCTTGTCGCCGGAACACAATATTGAGGATTATGAATTAGATAATAATATTTTGGATGTATGGTTCGATAGTGGTTGCACACACTCTTTTGTATTAGAAAATAGAAAAGAGCTTGATTCCCCCGCGTCTTTGTATCTAGAAGGTTCAGATCAGCATCGTGGTTGGTTTCATTCATCGTTGCTAGAATCTGTAGCCACAAGAGGCTGTGCGCCATATGAGGCTGTGTTGACACATGGATTTGTTTTGGACGCGAAGGGCAGAAAGATGTCTAAATCTTTAGGTAATGTCGTATCTCCTCAAGATATAATAGAGAAGTATGGAGCTGATATCCTCAGATTGTGGGTTGCTTTATCTGATTACACAGACGATTTAAGGGTAGGCAATGACACTATGCAACAGTTAAGTGATTCATATAGACGAATCAGGAATACTTTTCGATTTTTATTGGGCAACTTGGAAAATTTTGGCAAAGAGGAACAGATTGAGTATTCAAAGATGCCAAAATTAGAAAAATGGGTTTTGCATAAAGTTCATGAAATAAATAGTTATTTTTTTGAATGTTTAGAAAAGTATGAGCTTTATAAATTTTATAATTTACTACATAACTTTTGTGCTGTTGAATTATCCTCGTTT
>CAYMIQ010000239.1:0-1787 GCA_964390605.1 uncultured Rickettsiales bacterium | reverse complement strand
TAGAACTCCATCTTTATTCTCCATACCCTTATAACCACCGACCACAGTTGGAACTATAAATTCATCGGTAACCATTATCTTATAACTATTCGAAATAGCATCAAAAGCAGTAGGGGATTGTCTGCCCTTACCTTCGACAATAGCCATATATGACTTCTCTATTCTGTCCCAACGCCTGTCCCTATCCATCGCGTAATACCGGCCACAAATTGTTCCGATTTTGAAATTTTTAATTTTTTTTGTTTCTTTAATAAGAGAATCAACAAAATTTCTAGAACTAAGTGGGGAAACATCTCTCCCATCTGTAAAACAATGCAAAACTACAGGAATCCCGAATGAAGATATTGCATTGATTAAAGAAAGTACTTGGTTCTGATGAGAGTGGACGCCTCCATCAGATAACAAACCCATAACATGGCAGCGACCTCGAGCTTTCTTTAGCTTCGAACAAAAGGAAATAATTTTTTCATTCTTTTTGAGTAGATTGCCCTCACATTGTTTAGTAATTCTCATGAGATCCTGGGGTACAATTCTTCCTGCACCTATATTCATATGGCCAACTTCAGAATTACCTACTTGGCCATTCGGAAGACCAACATTTTCCTCTGATGCCTCAAGAAGCCCATTTGGATGGCTGGATATTAAGTTATCCCAGTTAGGAGTCTTAGCTTGAAAAATCGCGTTATCCTTAGAACATTTACTCACACCCCAACCATCTAAAATACAAAGAACAACTGGTTTGGGTGCAATTGAGGTGGACACGTCTATGATCTAACCATTATTTGAAAGTCGATAATATAATTTTATTCTACAACTAAATTAATAAAAAGTGAATCAATAATACAGTCCTAGGCCAAGCGGTGATAAGGGTGATTAAATAAAATGCATTGTGATCGATAGATTTGCTCTAGAAGCATAAGTTTTGCCAACTCATGTGGCCAAGTCATTTTCCCAAAAGACAGGACTAGATCAGCCTCCTGGATCAATGATTTACTTAATCCACTGAATCCTCCGATAAAAAAGACTATATCGACTCTCGCGCTTTCTTGTAAAAAAGTAAATTTTTTAGCCAATTTATCACTAGAAAAACTTTCACCGGTAATATCCGTGGCAATACGAAAAGTATTCTTTGGGCATGCTTGTAATAATTTTTTTGATTCCTTTTCTTTCGCAATATTTAGTGGAAGTTTATTAAAACTTTGCACCGTATGAAAAGAAATTTTCCACTGAATCCTTTTTGCAAATTCCGCAATAATCCCTTCAATGTTTTTATTTTTATTCTTTCCAACAGATATTATGTGTATTTTCAATTTCTTCTAAGCTTTTAAAATTTTATGTAGCTCAATAAGCCCAAATCTTTTCCAATTTATAAAAATCTCTAATCTGAGGTCGAAAAATATGAATCAGTATATCCCCCGCATCAATCAAAACCCAGCCACTCCCCTCAGTTCCTTCTTTGATAATTTTTTTCCAACCAATACTTTTTAAATTCATTAACAAATTATTGGCAATAGCATTCACATGCCTTCCGGATCTTCCTGAAACTACAACCATATAATCAGCAAAGGTTGTTTTGCTAGAAAGACTTATAGTCACTATATCAAAAGCTTTGTCATCTTTAAGGGATTTAATAGTAGCGCGCAAAAGTGAATCGACTGAACTTAAGTTGTTTATGGTCTTTTTTATTTACCCCTCCCTCTTGCCTCTAATCTTTGTAGAAGAAAAATCAACACACTTCTCGTGCAAAAATATCCATGCAGGTTTGCCGGCTAAAAAAACACCTGGCT
>CAYMIQ010000238.1:0-1796 GCA_964390605.1 uncultured Rickettsiales bacterium | reverse complement strand
TGATTCCAGAGGTCGGGTTACTATTTTTATTGATCCACAAAAGATCGATAAGAAGAAAAATGATATATTGGGCCACAATGTACGATTCTTAAAGACTAAAGATTTTAACCCCTTTCTTAAAAAGATAGCCAGATCAAGGCGGAGAATCTTAATTGATAAAAACAAGACTCCTTTCTCAGTTTATCAAGCTCTATTGCTTGATCAGGCCAACATGCTTCTTGGGGATGACCCATGTCTTCTCCCAAAAGCCTGTAAAAATGAAGTTGAGATTAATGGTTCGAGGTCAGCCCATTTGAGAGACGGGGTTGCGTTGGTTAAATTCCTGTCTTGGTTATATAAAAATGCCGGAAAGAGGAAAATTACAGAATTGACCGTTGTAAAAAAACTTGAGAACTTAAGATCAAAGAATCAATTCTTTAGAGGCGCTAGCTTCGATACTATAGCTGCTGTTGACGGGCATGCGGCTATTGTACACTATCGCCCCAGCAAAGTTAGTAATCGGGCTGTAAAATGTGGAAATATTTTTTTAGTAGATTCTGGAGCTCAATATCTAGACGGAACAACCGATGTCACTCGTACTTTTTTTGTGAGAGGGAAATCTAAAAAACCCAGCATTGATCAAAAAAATAATTTTACTAAAGTTCTGAAAGGTCATATTGCAATCGCGAATTCTACTTTTCCTTTCGGCACTAAAGGGCATCAATTAGATCCGCGAGCTAGAAAATATCTAAGACAGTCTGGTCTTGATTACGATCATGGCACTGGCCATGGAGTTGGAAGTTATCTGGGAGTTCACGAAGGGCCACAAAGTATTTCACAAGCTAAAAATGATGTGAATTTACTTCCAGGAATGATCCTTTCAAACGAACCTGGTTATTATAAGATGAATGAATATGGAATTCGTATAGAAAATTTAATTACAGTATTGGAGAATAGAAAAAAAAAGGAATTATTTTTCGAGACTTTAACCTTGGCACCTATTGATAAATATTTAATTAATAGACGCATGCTTAGTATGAAGGAGATTGGTTGGTTGAATGATTATCACGCTAAGGTATATTCAAACTTGAAAAGCTTTCTTAATAAAGAACAGGAATCTTGGTTAAAGCAGGCGACTGGGCCAGTCTAGTCTTTAGTCTATTGATTTATTATTTTAAGCCATTCAGATTCATTAATTAGTTTTACAGATAAATCCTTTGCTTTTTTTTCTTTCGTTCCAGCTTCCTTTCCTATTATCAGGTAATCGGTCTTTGACGAAATCGATCCAGTAACTTTTGCACCCAATAACTCTGCTTTTTGTTTTGCCTCACTTCTAGACATTGAGTCCAAGGATCCGGTAAAAACTACTACCTTATCTCTTAGGATGGACGGATTACGTGATTCTGTAGGTAATTCTTTAATTTCTAATTCTGATGCCAGCTTTCCAATAATCCCTAGATTTGATTCATCTAAAAAGAACTCAATGATATCAGTTGCGATAGATGGACCTATGCCATTAATGTCGGACAGATCTTTAAATGCCCCGCTGTCTTTGTTCTTGCACTGTTTTATGGCATTCATTAGATTCTCCAGATTTTTATAATTTTTTGCTAATAATTTTGCCGTACTTTCTCCTATCTGAGGTATGCCGAGAGAATATATAAAGCGATCAAAATAGACTATCCTCTTTCCTTCGATCGCATTTTTGAGATTTTGAAAGGATAGCTCTGCCCCCCCCAAGTGACTTTAAATTTTATGTTGTAAAATTTTAATTTTAAAAATATAAGGGGGCGTTTTTATTAACCCATACTGCCAGG
>CAYMIQ010000237.1:0-1820 GCA_964390605.1 uncultured Rickettsiales bacterium | reverse complement strand
GCCTGAATGGAATAATCAGAATGGGATTCACCCCTTTAAAAATAAAATAGCTGTATAGTATATTTTTAGGTTAAAAGTAAAGATACTTGAAAAAGCGTTTCCAGGAATTGTTGTGGTCATTAATCCTGGACCATGATTTTAGGTTCATATCGCCCATGCGAAATTCTCTAAAAGGTCCAAATTTTGACATCTCGTGCAGAACCATCTCCAAGTTAGGTTTGACCTTTGACCAATCATTTTGTCCCTTCAGTTCCTTCAGATTGTCACTTTCAGGCCAGTTATGCTTGGTCTGTTTCTGATTCTTTTTCGTTCCATTGCTATGTGCATGTTGCGGGTGACGGGGGGTAAGGTGCTCTGAGAATTCCGAATAAATTTGATAGCTCTCGCCAAAAGCACCCCCCTTGTCCCAATTAACTCAGCTCAATAACTTATAACCAAGCTTTATTGATGACTCAAGGTAAATCCTGCCGAACAACCTTCTCAACTGGAGCCGCTATTGGTGGGGCAAATTGATTTTCTTCAGAACTCTCCCTCTTTTTTCTTGTAGGCTGTTTTTTCTTTTTTCTAACGGAATCCAAATGCACATATATGCCTGTTTCATGAGGCCTGAAATAGCGTTGTATAATTTTTTTTGCTTCATTGTCTACAGTGCGCTTGCTTGTAGATTTTTTGGTAAATTTTTTGCTCTTCCTTGCTGGTGGGGCAATAGAGTCAACTTCCTGATTCTCATTAAACCAATTGCTGACAGAGTCAAAATAATCTGGAAATGAGCACCCATTAAATAAAAAAATGAAAGCGATAAAAGAAACTTTAGTAAGCTTGCTCAATGAGCAGTAACTTTGCTCTCCTGATCTCGTTTCCCTGATTTGGATACCTCCAACTCATCTTTTTCGGACCATTCAATCGGCGACAGAGGTTTCGTCAATGCATGTTGCAAAACTTCATCAACGGTTTTGACTGGTAATATTTTCACACTTTTTTTGATTTTATTAGAAATCTCGGCAAGATCTTTTTCGTTCTCTTGTGGTATAATAACCCTTTTCATGCCACCTCGAACAGCCGCAAGTAATTTCTCTTTTAAGCCGCCAATCTGTAAAACACGTCCACGCAAGGTAATTTCTCCCGTCATTGCAATATCTTTATGAGTAGCTATCCCTGTCAGTGTGGAAACAATGGAACAGCACATTGCTACACCCGCGGACGGTCCATCTTTTGGAGTTGCTCCCTCAGGAACATGAACGTGTATATCCTTTTTCTCGAAAATAGGGGGCGGAATTCCAAAAGCAAACGACCGAGAACGAACATAGCTCTGAGCCGCTTGAGCAGATTCCTTCATCACATCTCCCAGTTGTCCAGTATGAGAAATTTTTCCTTTTCCAGGCATAGTCACGGCTTCGACCGATAAAAGCTCACCCCCAGCTTCAGTCCAAGCCAAACCAGTACTTACTCCGACAAGATTATCTTCTTCAGCTTCGCCAAAAGTATACCTTCTAACACCTGCAAATTTATCTAAATTTTTCGCGGAAATTGTTATTTTCTTCTTCCTACTAGTCAAAAGATTTTTCACTGACTTTCGGGTAAGATTGGCAATTTCTCTCTCCAAATTCCTTACGCCTGCTTCGCGTGTATAGTAACGAATTAACCCAACTACAGCGGATCGAATGATATTACACTCTCCCTTTTTGAGACCGTGGTCTTTCATCTGTTTAGGGATAAGATGACGAAATGCAATCGACACTTTCTCGTCTTCTGTATATCCAGCAATTCTTATTACCTCCATCCTATCCAACAAAGGTGCTGGCATTCGTAAAGTATTTGCT
>CAYMIQ010000236.1:0-1832 GCA_964390605.1 uncultured Rickettsiales bacterium | reverse complement strand
ACCCAAGTTTCGTTGAGTCTTCCTGGAACAGCATCCATTTTAATGCCAAAAGCCGGAACTGCCCAGTTATGTATAACACCGTCAGGGTCAGTAGAAACCAGGAGTCTTATCGTGGTATCAACAGGAATTTTGACCACGTTATCAGTAGTCAGCAGTCTTACTTGACCTGGCTCTAGATCTTCCTCGTCCACTATATAGCTTTCAAATTCAAAATTTCCATGATCTGGGTACTTATAAGACCAGTACCACTGGTGGGCAATAACTTCTAATTCCATATCTGCATCTTGCACTCTATCGGAAAAATAAAGAAGTTTAACCGAAGGTATAGCCATCAACATAAGAATTATAGTCGGAATAACCGTCCAGGCAATTTCTAAAGTAGTATTATGCGTAGTACGCGTAGGTTTGGGGTTAGCCTTTGCGTTAAACTTCCAGATGATGTAGGCCAATAAGCCCAAAACAAATATCGACAAAACTGTGATTAAGATGAGTAGCTGGTCATGAAACTCAACAATCCACTCCATTACAGGAGTTACGGGTTCTTGAAAACCCATCTGCCAAGGTTTAGACCTACCTTCCGCAACAACATCAGTTATAGAACCGAGAAAAAAAATCAGTGAAAGTGAAAAAAAACTGCGCAATTCTGAAATCCCCTAACCCTTTAAATTCGCCATCAATATATAACTTGTGGTTATTATATTCAAGCCTAAGTTTTACTATATATAGAAGTGCACATATTCCTTAAACCATCATGAGATTGTATTTTGCGTCATAAGAAATATACTTATTTAAGAGATAAAGATAGCAAGCTAAGCTAAGTTAAGCTAAATAATTAAACCAAAGAATGAAAAATTTAAATATAAATAAGATTCTTTTCTCAAATAGCGACCTAGATACAAAAGAAGTGTCTAACATAACTGAGCAATCCCTAAAAGGTTTTGATGATGGCGAGCTTTTCCTTGAATATTGCGAATCTGAAAGCATGGTCCTCGATGATAGCAAAATAAAAAATGCAAGTTTTGACACGAAAAAAGGATTTGGGCTTAGGGCAATATCTGGAGAAAGCGTGGGGTATGCGCACTCGACTGATATAAACAAAAAGGCAATATTAAATGCGAGGGATACACTTCGAAGATTGGGGCAATCCAAAAATCAGGATGTTCCAAGACCACCGAAAAGAACAAACTTACATATTTATGGTGATGGCAACCCAATAGACAACAGGTCGACGAAACAAAAAATAGAATTGCTCTCCACAATCGACCAGTATGCCAGAAAGCTCGACTCGCGTGTAAAACAAGTGCAGGCATCATTGTCAGGTCAATGGCAGATTGTTCAGATCGTCCGATCAAACGGGGATAATTTTTCCGATATCAGGCCGCTCATTCGTTTATCGATCACAATAACTGTAGGTAAAAATGGAAAAATGGAATCCGGCACCTTTGGTATTGGTGGACGTGACGTTTATCAAAACTTAATAACAACAAAAGGATGGAAAAGATCGGTAAAAGAAGCGCTACGAGAAGCGTTGGTAAATCTAGACTCAGGTCCTGCCCCAGCAGGGGAAATGCCTGTGGTGTTAGGTCCAGGATGGCCAGGAATTCTACTTCATGAAGCAATAGGGCACGGCTTAGAAGGTGATTTTAATAGAAAAAAAACCTCTGCATTTAGCGGAAGAATAGGAGAACAAATTGCTTCTAAGGGTGTTACAGTATTAGATGATGGCACTCTAAAAGATAGAAGAGGCTCCCTCTCAATCGATGACGAAGGAACGCCTAGTCAAAAAACAGTATTAATAGGGTTATTCTCGTTGGACACGTGGGCCAAGACCC
>CAYMIQ010000235.1:0-1833 GCA_964390605.1 uncultured Rickettsiales bacterium | reverse complement strand
GGAGACTTGATTTTTCCCTCTCCAGCTTTCTTTTCAGAAGTACCTTTTGCCTCTACAGGTGGGATAGAGGAGGACGGGCTGTCTGTAGTATCGCTTTTTTTCCTTACTACATCCTTGCCTTTAAGAAGTGAATCAACCTCATCACCAGTAAGAGTCTCATATTCAAGCAAAGCCTTTGCTAGGAGATCTAAAGATTTCCTGTGCTCAGTAAGAACTTCTCTTGCTTTGTTTTCCCCAGCTTCAACAATTTCTCTAACCTCTTGATCGATCAGCTCAGCCGTAGCATCTGAAACGTTTTTTCTCTGAGCAACCGAATGTCCAAGAAATACTTCCTCTTCATTATCGTTATATCGTAATGGGCCCAGTTTGTTGCTCATACCCCATTCGGTTACCATGCTTCTCGCTTTGTTAGTGGCTTGCTTGATATCATTAGCAGCACCAGAGCTTATATTCTCTTTACCAAAAATGATTTCCTCAGCTACCCTTCCCCCAAACATCATGGCAATTTTTGCTTCCATTTCTTTCTTGGTTTCGCTGTATCTGTCACGTTCTGGAAGATTCATCGTTACTCCTAAAGCTCTTCCTCTTGGAATGATGGTTACTTTATGAAGAGGATCATTACCAGGAACGTATATTCCAACAAGCGCATGTCCTGCCTCATGGTAAGCTGTCAGTTCTTTTTCTTTCTCACTCATGACTAATGATCGTCTTTCAGCGCCCATGAGCACTTTATCTTTTGCATCTTCGAAATCCAACATCGTCACTAGCTTCTTGTTTCTTCTGGCAGCAAGCAAAGCAGATTCATTAACGAGGTTCGCAAGATCAGCACCAGAGAAACCAGGGGTCCCACGAGCTATTATTTTCGAGTCTACGTCTGGTGCCTTCTGTATTTTCTTCATGTGCACATTAAGAATCTTTTCTCTACCCAAAATATCAGGGTTAGGAATCACAACTTGTCTGTCAAAGCGACCAGGTCTTAAAAGTGCAGGGTCTAAAACATCCGGACGGTTTGTTGCTGCTATAAGAATAACGCCTTCTTTTGTATTGAATCCATCCATTTCCACCAACAGTTGATTCAGAGTCTGTTCACGCTCATCATTACCGCCACCCAAACCGGCACCACGATGCCGGCCAACAGCGTCTATTTCATCGATGAAAATGATACAAGGAGCATTTTTTTTGCCCTGTTCAAACATATCTCTGACTCTACTCGCTCCAACGCCCACAAACATTTCAACAAAGTCTGATCCAGAGATCGTGAAGAAAGGAACTCTAGCTTCGCCAGCGATGGCTCTAGCTAAAAGTGTTTTACCCGTTCCAGGGGCGCCAACTAACAAGGCTCCTTTCGGGATTTTTCCACCGAGTTTTTGAAATTTCCGAGGATCCTTTAAATACTCTACAATTTCCTCAAGTTCTTGCTTTGCTTCATCTATACCCGCCACATCCTTAAATGTAACTCTGTCGGTATTCTCCGACAACATCCTAGCCTTAGATTTGCCAAAACCCATCGCTTTTCCGCCACCTGTTTGCATCTGACGCATAAAGAATATCCATACACCAATCAACAAAAGCATGGGGAACCAAGAAATCAAAATATCCAAGAACGTAGGAGAGTCACTCTCTGCTGGTGCTGCCTTAATCATCACTTTGTTCTTATTTAACTTATCGACAAGGTCAGGATCATTAGGTGAGTATGTAGTAAAAGTTCTTCCATCTGAAAAATGCCCATGTATCTCATTTCCTTTCACCGTTACATCATTTACTTCACCAACCTTCACTTTGGCCAGGAATTCAGAATATGCCAACTGCACTTCCGGACCGCGCATTGATCCA
>CAYMIQ010000234.1:0-1839 GCA_964390605.1 uncultured Rickettsiales bacterium | reverse complement strand
TAGCCAGCGCAGACGATTCAAAGGAAGATAACTCAATCACAGGCACTTTTACACCAAGTAACCTAGTAAATTTTTTTTTCGGTAATCTTTCGATTACCTCGCCCTTATCAACTAAATCAACTATCAGGGCTAATGTGCTAGATTTTGTATACTGCATGTCCATAATTCCTACTCCTCTAACTTCTATCTTTCCTGCAATGGAACGTGGCGCTGACAACACAATCTTTCCGTTCTTTTCCATAGCAAGGACCTGATCATCGGACACCAACTTCGCTTTATTGTCAATAAGTCTCAACGCTAAATCAGATTTGCCACTTCCAGAAGATCCCCGGATTAATACTCCTGCGCGTCCAAAAGCTACACAAGTGCCATGAATATTGTTAGTAATCATTTCCCAAAATTATTATATGAATCAATATCTTTATCGCTCATCGGTATTTCAATTATAAAATTTGAACCTAAAATCTCGCCTTGGCGGTTTTTCATGTTTTTAGCGACAATGGTACCGCCGTGTGCCTCAATTATTTGCCTAGCAATACTCAAACCAAGCCCAGAATGAACGCCAGATTTTTCCCCTCGCTGTGTGTAAAATCGGCTAAAGATTTTTTCGGTATCCCGTGCTAAAATACCAGGGCCTTCATCTTGAAACATAATTCTAGCAACCTTATCTTGATTTCTTTCTACAACATTGATTGAACACCGGATTGATCCCTTTTTAGGGGTAAATGAAATAGCATTCGAAAGAATATTCTGAAAGGCGCGCAAAAGCCTCTCCTCTGTAGCTGTAATATATACCTTGAGACCACGCTTGCTATTGAAAATAATTTTTTCTTTATCAAAATTTCTTTCATCAATTCCCTTCGTGATTACCCTCTTCAAAAGAGAAACCAAGTTAACCTGCTTTCTAGACTCCTTAGAAAGTGCAGCATCAATACGCGAAGCATCAGAAATGTCAGTAATTAAACGATCGATTCTCTTTACATCCTCAAGTAAAATCTCGAGCAATCGTCTTTTCTTACTTTGATCTTGAACTTTAATTGCGGTCTCAATGGCCCCATGCACAGAAGCTAATGGATTTTTGATTTCATGCGCTACATCTGCCGAAAAATTTTTGATAGAATCCATGCGCTCTGATAATACCTCAGTCATTTCCTTCAAAGCCTTGGACAAATCACCGATCTCGTCATGTCTGCTAGAAAAATCCGGTATCTCTTGAGTTTTGCTTTCTTGGGTTTGTATAGAGCGAGCACGAACAGCAAGACGACGAAGGGGCCTTGCAATAAAATTCCAAAGATATATCGAGAAAAAAATACTGATACCCATGGCCCAAGAAAAATATTTTAAAATTTCATATGTTTGTTCTTTTAAATTTTGCTCTACTCGACCTCCATCTTTAATCAACTGGACAGCGCCAATTACCTGCTCACTAAAACCTACTGTAATCGGGTGCGTGCTGGTCATCAGAATTCCAGAATCCTTTCTCCACAAACCAACGGATACCTCTCCACTCAAGGCCGCATTTATCTGTATTTTTTCTGAATCAATGTACCTTTTGAACTCAGGAGGAAGGCCCTCGGGTCCTTGAGAATATACTTCTGGTTGCCCGTAAGTAGGAATATTTGAATATAAATACCAAGTAATTAAATTATCAAAGAAATTTTTTATACTATCGATAAAATTATCTTTGCGAAATAAATCTTCACGCCGCACAGGTTTTGAAAGATAAATACCATCCAATTTTGTTTTTCCATCAGATTGGAACACTTTTATTCGAGATTGCGTCGTTAATAGCGCCTCCCTTACTGTTTTTTCTAGTGTGTCAATATCAGTTCCGAATCG
>CAYMIQ010000233.1:0-1841 GCA_964390605.1 uncultured Rickettsiales bacterium | reverse complement strand
TCTCACATAACAATATCGACCACTTAGAAGAAATATTAAAAGAAGAAGACATTAACCGCGCAAAGGTTGTTGTGATTGAATCAATATATTCTATGGATGGGGATATTGCTCCAGTGAAAAAGATTGTTCACATTGCAAAGAAATACAATGCATTAACTTATGTTGACGAAGTGCATGCAGTAGGAATGTATGGTGAAAGAGGTGCTGGAATCGCTGAATTACAAGGAGCGGCAAAAAAAGTTGACATAATACAAGGGACGCTAGCAAAAGCTTTCGGGGTTATCGGAGGATACATAGCTGGGGAATCAAAGTGCGTAGACTTCATTAGAAGTTTCGCGTCTGGATTTATATTCACTACAGCACTGCCTCCTGCGGTTGCAGCAGGAGCTTATGCATCTTTGCATTACCTTAAGTATAGTGAAAAAGAGCGAAGTGATTTGAGAAAAAAATCTGAATTATTAAAAAAACTCCTAAAAAAAGCTAAACTACCGGCTATACCATCACCGAGTCACATTGTGCCTGTGGTAATCGGAGATTCTAGACTCTGCAAAGAAGCAAGTAATCAGCTGCTAGAGCAACACTCGATTTATGCCCAGCCCATATTTTACCCCACTGTACCCCGAGGAAAAGCAAGATTGCGTTTCACACCAACGCCACTACACACGAATCAGATGATCCGTGATTTAGTAGAAGCATTAAAAGATATCTGGGAAAAATTAAAATTAAAGAAAGCCGCCTGATGGGGCCTATGGATAAAGCTTTACTTGAGCCCATCTTCCACCTTTTTTCTTCTTAAAGGAAACTCTCTGATGCAAACGAAAGCGCCCACGTTTCCAAAATTCGATTTCCTTTGGAACAATTCTAAAGCCTGACCAATAAGGAGGCCTCGGCACATTCTCTGGAAATTTTTTCGAATAAAATTTAATTTTTCCTCTAAGATCGGAAATATCTTTGAGAGGGTGAGATTGCCTTGAGGACCATGATCCCAATTGAGTCATTCTATCTCTAGTTGCAAAATAATTGTCAGCCTCTTGAGCATTCACATGCATCACAGATCCAAGGATTCTCACTTGTATCCCCAAACTATTCCAGTAAAAGCACATTGATGCATGCGAGCCTTTGTTCAGCTCCCTGCTCTTCTGGCTTAACAGATTTGTGTAGAAGACAAAACCCCGTGCATCAAAATCTTTTAACAATACCATTCGAACAGAAGGCATTAAAGTTTTAGAAGTAGTAGCGAGAGCAAAAGCCGTTGGGTCTGAATTTTCTTTTTTCTTCGCCTGGTTAAAATACTTATTAAAAAGTAATATTGGGTTTATGCCGTTTGCAAACATTATTTTACGATAAAAATTATAATAAACTCCAAAGATTAACTTACACAAAAAAAACTAATATTATTATAGAAAAATAGACATGAATATTTACAAGAATTAAGATAAATATAGAGATATAAATAATGTTTCATAACTTATTGAGTAAAATTTTAAATAATAATTTTGTGTACGCCTCCAAGGAAAGAATGAAATGGACAAAAACAACTCACTAATGAAGAATAAAAAGGGGTTAATTATGGGGGTAGCTAATGAGAAATCGATCGCCTGGGGTATTGCTGAGACTCTATCCAAGCAAGGTGCCCAATTAGCGTTCACCTACCAAGGCTCTGTATTTGAAAAAAGAGTCAAACCTTTGGCAAATTCATTGGGATCTACTATACTGCTGGACTGCGACGTTAATAATACCCCTAGTATCAAAAAAGTTTTTGATACTCTAAAAAAAGAATGGGGCACCATAGACTTCTTGGTACATTCGATTGCCTTTTCTGACAAGAATGAGTTAAAGGG
>CAYMIQ010000232.1:0-1864 GCA_964390605.1 uncultured Rickettsiales bacterium | reverse complement strand
AAGAATCTTGCCACGCATAGCGCTCAGCGCTTCGGGATTCTGGCGATATTGGTCAATAAACATCTTTTCTTGACCAGGAAATTGACTCCTCGCTTGAGACTCAATAGCGCTCGTTAGCTCCTCCTCTGAAACCGAAATATTATGCTTCTTTGCAAAACGAGAAAGTATAATATTCAAAAGAACCATTCTCTGGGCCTTTTTTAATAGCCGATCATTCTTGCTTTTATCTTCCTTTTTTTCTTTCTTTTTATCACCAGCAGCGGCAGGCTCTTGCGATTCTTGCTTCTTCAGTCCATCCAAAGTATCGTTCACCATCCCCTGCGGCAGAGGAAGGTTGTATTTTTTGACCAAAGAATCCATGATGTCTCGCTTTAATATAGTAACGGCGAAGCTATTGTTTTGATTAACTAAATCAGCCCTCACCTTCTCTCTGAATGCCTGCATATTCTGTGACCCAAAGTCCTGAGCCAACTTATCATCAATATCAATCTTGATGGGCTCCTTAATCTCTTTGATATGAATTTTAAATACCGCTTTCTTGCCAGCGATTTCTGAAGATCGATAGTCCGCTGGAAAGGTAATATTAACTTCAGAATCTTTATTTTCTTCTACCCCGACCATCTGGTCTTCATAACCCGGAATATATCTTCCAGAACCCAGCTCAATCTCTTCATTTTTCCCTGATCCACCAGGAAAAGTTTTGCCTTCGCAGGTCGCGTCATAATCAAAAATTATGGTATCTCCCATCTTTGCTTTTCTAGGAGCCTTGATTCTCTCAAAACGCTTATGTTTTGACGCCAAATCCTTCAACGTATGCTCCAAATCACCGTCTGTTACTGCCGCCGAGTACCTGTTGAAACTCATTTTTGAAAAATCGATTTCAGGAATGTCTGGCGAAATCTCAATAGAAATCTTGCAGCTTAAATCCTTTCCTTCCTCGTAAGATTCTACTTTAACTTTTGGTTGAGTTACTACATCTAACTTATTGTTTTCTATTATTTTTTTTATTGTATTATTAACAATTTTTTCAAGAACTTCCCCCATAACTGATTTTGCAAATTTACTTTTTAAAACAGGTAGAGGAACCTTTCCTGGACGAAAACCTGGAATTTTCACTTCCGAAGAAATGGAATGTAATTTAGTTTCCAGCTCTAGCTTAACCTGATCTTCAGGAACAACTGCGTTGAACTCCCTCAGCAATCCCTTTGAGCTTAATTTTGTAATCTTTGTTTCAGACATAATTTAATTTTATTTCATATTTTTGGTGCGGGCGGAGGGAGTCGAACCCCCACGATTTGCATCGCTGGAACCTAAATCCAGTGCGTCTACCAGTTCCGCCACGCCCGCAAACCTAAAACCCCATACCTTAATCATAAAAGGAAAAAAAGTATTTTTTTCAATAATTAAGAAAATGTCTTTTCAAAAACCTTCAGGGAGAGAACTCGCTTGTCAGAAGCAATATTTGCCCCTGACGGAGTAAGCACCTTCAAAGAGTAATGGACATGAGGTAACCCAAGGCTATCTTTGCTCATAGCTCGCACCAAAGCAATCTCTCTGTTCCCAGACCTGCTGATGCGTTGATAGGAATTACCTACTTTCAAAGAAAACTTTCTATCTTTAGTCATACCTAAACTCCCATGGCAAAAATTGTAGCAAAACTCCCTTAATTATTCAATTCCCCTGAGGGCTTGTGGTATTAGGTTAGGTAAATCATCCGCTACCAAACCGGGTCCAAATAAATTAGCCGCTTCACCATTACAATAACAATCCCTACCCCACTCTCTAAAACTTCTAATAATACGCTCTTCTTCTAAACTTTTAGTAGATACAAATCCACCCTCACCCATAGTTAGATGATGTGCTG
>CAYMIQ010000231.1:0-1867 GCA_964390605.1 uncultured Rickettsiales bacterium | reverse complement strand
GGACACCAGGTTTTCATCCTGGAAAGAGGAGTTCGATTCTCCTAGGGGTCGCCATCTAATATTGCTCGATCATATCGCCACCAGTTGGTCCTGCAGTGGCACGCTCCTCGGAGGTTTGATTCTTTTTGCGTAGTGCATTTTTATCTTCGTTACTTCCTGAATACTTCGCATCTCTATGCATCGCGGCAATATGGGCTCGATTTAATATTCGACCAAGACCCACCAAAGTAGTGCCAAATTGATCAATATAACCCTCGATAACAGATTGCTGTCTTTTAGTATGATAGGTTTCGATGCTCATCCCCTCTGGTCTTTTGAGCTTGAAAGGATCTTTTGCAAAGTTGCTGTCTAAGAGCTGAACAAAATCGTAATGGAATGTGTCTTCAGATTTTTTATCTACGGCAAATATTTTTGCTTTTCTCATAAGGCTGAATCTTTTTAGCTCATTCAGGTAGCTTGAGCAGTCCTTATTTAGCAAACCCTTAGCATCCAGCAACTCGCACGAAGCCTGATAGACGATTTTGTGTATCTCTTCTATATTATTGAAGACGGCGATTGCCCGATACTTGTAAATTTCATTTGTCCCATAATCACCCCTTAGGTACTCATCAATTTTTTTCGGTTGTGACATAAAGTCTCTAAGTTCCCTCTCATCTTTCCAAAGATTTTCCTCTTCATCTTTTGCAAAATCCCTATAAAAAGAAGAGACCAAGTCATTCTTTTTAACCAATTCATGAATCTTGAATAGAAATTCCGCTCGAGTTACTCCTTGCAGATCTAAGAATTGGAGAAAGTCATAGAATATTCCGTTGTTATTAAATATTTCTACAGTAAGACTTAACTCTCTGCATTCACGGTAATCTTGGTAATTCATTGTATTGTTCGAAACGCAAATTTCCTCGATTTCAGCGGAAACAAACTCTTTCACTCTAAATTTGTATTTACCGAAAATCATTGGTTTAATTCTGATTCGAGTATCGTAATTATATTGTTTTCTAGCGTCATTTCCCCCAGCCTCTGTTCCAGCGAGTAGCATAAATTGGTATGTTCTAATCAGCGTGAAGCCGGCATCAATAACATCTTTTATGGACTGAAAATGTGCTCTTTTTGAGTCGCCGGGAAGGCACAAAATAACTTCTGAGAAACTCGCAGCTCCATCAGTTTCAGCGGTTTTGGCAACCTCCACAACCGCCTCCATAGGCAGGTTGGTTCGTTTAATGATTTTCAGGACTCCCGGATCTGTACTTTGCACTGCGGCACCGGGAGGTAGGGATCCATGGAGAATCTTTGAAATTTCAAGGACGCGTTGTTTATGATTCTTGGCAGTTGCAATCGTGACAAATTTTGGCCAATCCAATGTGTCTTGCATTCTAGCCATGTATTTTGAGGTAGTGATGTCTTCCTCAAACATACCATAGTTAAGATCCACAATAATAAAGTCAGGAACCTTCACTCTCTTCGCTATATAATCGATTTCATATTTTGTTCTTTCCTGTGAAAAGCGGCGGGTTTTATTGAAATACAGAGATCCTTCATGACAAAATGTACATGCATAGGGACAACCTCTTGCTGTTTGAATCATGGGAATCAAATGTTTATCAAAAAATTTATCAGACAGTCCATTTTCGTAAACGGAAGGGACCTGGTCTAGGTTTTCTAACCTTGGTAGAATTTCACCGGTTATGATTTTCCCATCCCTAAGGTAGGATGTATTGGGAATCTTGATGCCTTTTCTTTTGATTTTTTGGAAATCAAAATTGTATTCTTTTAATACTTTAAAGAATTCAACAAATGCAATTTCACCTTCACCTTCTACGGCAAAGTCAACACTTGACCATTTTTTTAAAAATTCTTTTTTTTCATCAGA
>CAYMIQ010000230.1:453-1876 GCA_964390605.1 uncultured Rickettsiales bacterium | reverse complement strand
GAGTTGAGGAAAAAAAGATACAAATTTTGCATAGATTAAGAATCCAGGATTTTTCTTTATTTGAGAATCGTAGGCGTCAATCAGAAATGCAATTTGTTGGAAGGTGAAAAAGGATATTCCTAAAGGGATAAATATTTCACCGAATTGACTTTCTTTTCCTATGATGAAATTAACATTTTCTAGAAAGAAATTTTTGTATTTGAAATATCCCAGAATTAGTAAATTAATTGCAACAGCGGGGATTAAATACTTTCTACTTCGGTTTGTAAAAAGTTTATTTGCAAAATAGTAATTTAACAAAATAGATCCGATTAAGAGTAACAGGTAGGGCGGATTCCACCATCCATAAAAGAATAGCGAAAAGCATACTAATAGGGTAATTGCTATCTTTCCATTGGCATAGATTCTTAAGATATGAAATAAGAGCAAACAAAGAGGAAGAAAAACAAAAAGAAACTCTGAGCTACCGAACAGCATGTTTACTTTCTTTTTGGATGTGGGTTCTCATTTTCATTTTATTTGTAATTGGAATAAATAAAATTGCCGTTATTAGCATCAGACATGCAAAAAACTGAAAATATTGCACATCGTTTAAGTGAATTACGCCATATTCTTCTTGCATCAGAAAATTAATAAAGCTTGTTATAGCATTTCCTAGCGCAATACTGAGAAGGAAAATTGACATGATCAAAGATTTTATTTTTATAGGTGCTTTGGTATAAAAAAACTCCAGACACGTTATAGAAATAAGAATTTCTGCAACAGTAATCGTGACGTAGGCTAATAATTGCCAACTTATATTTACAACTAATCCTGACTGAATCCATGATTCTATTAAAGAAATTTGAAAAAAAGCAAGAGCTGCAATAAAAAACCCTACTAAGATCCTTCTTAATTGAGTGAAGGAAATAATATTGTTGATTCTAGGGTATAGAAAATAATGGAATAGTGGAGTCAGAACAAGAATCAAGACAGGATTCATTGCCTGAATTTGTGAGCTTCTCCATTCGTTTCCTAAAAAGTTTCGATCCATTTTTTCCGCTTGCAGAACCCATGACGATCCAGTTTGGTCAAATAGGGACCAAAAAATTGAGACAAAAAGAAAAATAGTCAAAATAGAAATTAAATTCTTGCGGTTTTCCTTTTTGAAAAATTCTTTCTTTAGATCAATGTTTTTTGGCGGAATATGGACAAATTTAAATCTTCCCCACCAAAAAACTATTGTGGCAAGTAACATAAATATTCCTGGGATTCCAAAGGCGATATGTGGTCCGTATTGTTCAAGGAGTAACGGGGTTAGCAAGGTAGACGAAAACGCCCCCAGATTGATTGCAAAATAAAACCAACCAAAGGCTTTGCTAATTAAATGGCCGTTTGTTTCTCCAAACTGATCTCCAACATTGGCGCTCACGCAAGGTTTGAT
>CAYMIQ010000230.1:0-443 GCA_964390605.1 uncultured Rickettsiales bacterium | reverse complement strand
GTATAAATGCAGATCGAAGCCGCAACCTCCATGGCTTTTTTAGCAATTGTTTCTGCGGTTTCACCCTTGATATCTTTGAGCGTTCTGGCTGCAGCGAGAGCGTATGGTCCACCTGATCCAATCGCAATTAGTATCAGTCCTATCAGTAACCCAACACGTGTTTCATCCAGCGCAAGGGCAAAGTGTCCCATACAATAGATAATAGAAAGCAAAATGATCGTTTTAAATTTCCCCCAAAATTTATCTGCTAATAAAGCTCCGACGATAGGAAAAAAATAAACAGCAAATACAAAAAGATGAAAGTAAGTTTTTGCTTGGTTCTCCGACATGACGTCGAGAGTACCTTCTGAGTTTAACAGATAAGTCGTCATATAGATGGTTAGTATGGCGCGCATACCGTAAAAACTAAACCGCGCTCCCGATACATTTGCGAGGATATAGGG
>CAYMIQ010000229.1:0-1881 GCA_964390605.1 uncultured Rickettsiales bacterium | reverse complement strand
AAATAGAGATGCTTGGTTTATTGGATTTTCACCAGATTTAGTAGTGGGTGTTTACGTTGCTTTTGATCAACCGAGTCCTCTTGGTAAAAATGAAACTGGTGGTAGGGTTGCTGCGCCTATATTCAAAGATTTTATGAATCGGGCACTTAACGATCATATAGAGAGACCATTTAGAATACCAGGAGGTGTGAGATTAATAAAAGTACGAGGAGATACTGGTGAACTTGCTTTAGAGAAGGGTGATGAAGAGATTATAGAAGAGGCCTTTAAAACCGGGACAGAGCCATCAAAGGGGCGTTATGTATTGTTGGGTTCTGAGGGTTTTTATGATATATCAAAAATATATAAAGAAGATACAGGTGGTTTATACTAAGTTGTTATTAGTGAGGATGTAAATGCCAAAAGAAGATAACAGTGCGCTTATTACCGATATCAAAGATTGTCTATCCTTGATCGGGAGGCGTCTTTGAAGATGAGAATTTCTTTTCTCGTCTTGACAAATTAAATAAAACTATTGAAACAGATCATAGTTTTTGGCAAGACCAAAAGCGTGCCAAAAGCATTATGTCCGAGAAGGGTAAAATTCAAAATATAGTTGATGAGTATAATACCTCCAAAGGAAAATTTGAGGAACTCTGTGATTTTCTAAATCTTGCAAAAAAAGAAAATGACCAAGATGTTTATGATGAAACGTTAGCAAGCTTAGAGAAATTATTTACATCTATAAATAAAATGAAATTTGAAATTTTGTTTTCTGGGGAAGCGGATTCTAATGACGCTTACCTTGAGATTCACGCGGGAGCAGGAGGAACTGAGAGTCAAGATTGGGCTGATATGCTTTTGAGAATGTACACTCGGTGGGCAGAAAGAAGAAATTATAAAACTTCTGTTATTGGTGTTACCTATGGAGAAGAAGCGGGAATCAAATCAGTTATAATCCGTATAGAAGGACGCAGTGCATTTGGTTGGCTTAAGAGGGAGTCGGGCGTGCACCGATTAGTTCGGATATCTCCCTTTGACTCTAATGCACGAAGGCATACAAGTTTTTCAAGTGTATGGATATACCCTGTTGTAGATGAAGATATTGAGGTGGTGATTAATGATAAAGATTTAAAAATCGATACATATAGGGCAAGCGGGGCTGGTGGACAGCATGTTAACACAACAGACAGTGCAATTCGTATAACTCATCTTCCTACAAAAATAGTTGTGCAGTGTCAAAATGAAAGATCGCAACACAAAAATAGAGATACTGCTTTTAAAATGCTAAGAGCAAGGCTTTTTGATTTAGAGCTTCAAAAAAAGGAACAGGAAAACCAGGCGATTGAAAGCTCTAAGACGGATATAGGGTGGGGGCATCAAATTCGATCTTATGTTTTACATCCCTACAAAACTGTTAAGGATTTAAGAACAGGATTAGAGGATCATAGTCCGGACACCGTACTGAATGGAGTTATAGATCATTTTTTAATTGAATCTCTTGCTAAGATAAAAGTAAAAAAAAGATAATGAAAAAATTTATTCTGTGCACCTTTATTATTGGATTTTTCCTATCTTCATTTTATTTATTTACTGCAATGCATTCCCTCCATCAAGTTCATAAATCTTTCTACTATAATGATAAAAATTTAAGTAAAGTCTATGTTGCATGGGGCGACGTAAAAAATAATTTTAAAGACCACATTAATACTAATCTTCTAGATGAAATTTTTAACAATTCGGAGCTTAACGCTGAATTAGGAGATCTAAGTATTCTGGCAGCGGGTCTTGCTAGGAAGTTTGTTGAGTACGCAGTAGAAACTTATATTAATCCAGAAGGTCTTAGTACTCTTTTAGAAAAAGAAGACTTAACCTCTGAAATACCAGAGCCAAACTTTGCAA
>CAYMIQ010000228.1:0-1888 GCA_964390605.1 uncultured Rickettsiales bacterium | reverse complement strand
AAATATCAAAAACAATATCCTGGAATATATTGTCACCAAAGTATTTCGAAAATACTACAGGCGCCGGAGATAAGCGCAGTTGCAATCGCAACTCCAGCTATTACACATGGAAAAATTGCCCTACAAGCATTAATGAGCGATAAACACACGTTTATCGAAAAACCTTTATGTCTCAATATTGCTCAAGGAAAAAAATTAAAGGAAATATCTTCAAAAAAGAATCTCGTGCTTATGGTCGGTCACCTTTTGCTTTATCATCCAGCGTTTCAGACTTTGCTTGGGATGGTTAGAAAAAATAAATTAGGAAAGTTACGCTACATATATTCGACTAGAACAAATCTAGGAAAAATAAGAAGAGAAGAAAATGCCCTTTGGTCATTTGCCCCACATGATATATCAATGATATTATCACTTGTCGGCAGATTACCAAAAACAGTAATTACGAAAGGGGAACACTATTTGAGAAAGGGTGTTGCGGATGCAACTCTGACACATATGGATTTTGGAAGAAAGTTACAAGCCCATATTTTTGTTTCCTGGTTACATCCATACAAGGAACAAAAATTAGTTGTTGTTGGAGAAAAAGCAATGGTTGTGTTCGATGATGATTCAAAAAATAAAAGTAAATTATTAGAGTATAAACACAAAGCTCGCTGGCAAGGAAACACGCCTGTAGTTTCAAAAGCAAGAGGGAAATTGATAAGACATTCCTTAGAAGAACCATTAAAAAGAGAGTGTAAGATTTTTATAAACTGTATCAGGAAAAACACGTCACCTCCATCAAATGTCAATGAGGCAATAAATGTCTTGAAAGTCTTGTTGGCATCTCAAAAATCATTGAATGAAGGGAAAGGTGGTGCTATTTGAGAAAGGTAATGCTCACTGGCGTCTTGACGTATGATACAAACCACCTGAAAACAGAGCATCTGCTTTTGAGACTTATCAAAAAAAAAGATCTCAATCTAATCGTTTATGCTCTTCCTTTTAAGAAAAGAAAGAATAGAAAAGTTCTATTTTCTCATCGGCCAAATATGGCAGCCGGAGAAAAGCCAGAAAAATTAGCAAATAAAATGAGTATACCTTTTAGAAGAATTACTAAATTGACGGATATAAAAGATAAACTAGACGTATGCTTAGTAGGGGGTGCAGGAATTTTACCAAAAGAGTTTGTAGCAAAGGTAATCACGATCAACTGCCACCCTGGATTAATTCCATCAGTGAGGGGGCTGGATGCTTTTAAGTGGGCAATACTGGATAACAAACCTTTAGGAATAAGTTTACACATCATTGATGAGGGTGTTGACTCAGGAAAACATCTCAAATCTATAAAAACATCAATATTTAGAAATGAAACAATTCAAAAGTTAGCAAAAAAACACTATAAATTAGAAATTGATCTTCTGGCCAACTTTAGAGATCACTTAGAATCCCCAAAAAAAGAAATACCAAATCTAAAAAAGTGTAAGCCAAAAATGAGAATGCCAATAAATTTAGAAAGATCTATGCTTGATCAAGCAGAGAATTATATAAAAATCTTTGGAAAGATAAAATAATGATGAAAATTTCCCTATTAGATTTAATAACTCAAAGAAAATCTATAAAAGAATCTCTTCGCACAAGAATAGAAAAAGTACTCAATCATGGGAGATTCATAATGGGGCCAGAAATTCTAGAATTAGAAAGGGCATTATCTAGAATAACAGGCTCAAAATACGCTTATACATCTTCGAGCGGAACAGATTCATTGCTGATCGCCCTCATGGCTCTGGGAACAAAGAGAAACGATGCAGTTTTCCTACCTTCTTTTACCTGGACCTCTTGTGCTGAAGTCATTGCACTGATTGGAGCAAAACCGGTATTTGTCGATGTTGACAAGGAATCTTATAAT
>CAYMIQ010000227.1:0-1898 GCA_964390605.1 uncultured Rickettsiales bacterium | reverse complement strand
CTACCCCGGGATATGCAGGGTGTGCCGGATTAGATAGATGGCATAGCAATTGACTTAGAATTCGAATTTTAGTACCGTGTCTCTAACATCAAGGAGAATGTATATGGCTCAAGATAATTTACCTGAATATACCGTTGGTGGTTTAAAGGAGAAAATCACTGAAATAGTTGGAGAGCATTTTCCAACCGAAATTTGGCTAATTGGTGAGATTGTTAAAAAGGCTCCTGGGAATGTCAGCAGCGGATCACCTTATTTAAGGTTAGAATTAGCAGATGAGAAATCAGCAGATAGCAAGAACAAATCTGTGTTACCTGTTTTGATTTGGCCTCAATATTTACCATTTATTGAAAAAAAATTTTCAAATGCAACTAACGGAGAAGAAATCAAGGAAGGAATCAAGGTTAGGTTTAAGGGATCTTTAAAATACAATGCAACATATGGGTTACAACTGCAGGCGAGCGACATTGATCCTACCGTAACACTTGGAGATATTGCAAAAAGAAGAAGAATTATTATAGAGCAATTAAAAAAGGATAGAATCTTTGAACAGAACAAAAATCTGAGTCCACCTTTCGATTTTTTTAGGGTTGTTGTTATTTCTCCAAGCAAAGCAAGCGGTCTTAAGGATTTTACGAACACAGCTAATGATTTGGAAAATTCAGGATTATGTCATTTTGATTACTTAGAAAGTTCTTTTGAAGGTTCGAATGTTGAGAAATCAATTTCCATGAATTTATCAAAGGCTGCAGAGATCCATGCTAAGGATCCCATTGATGCTGTTGTCATTATAAGAGGTGGTGGATCGAGGCGGGGACTTATTGATCTAATGAACGAGAAATTGGCTAGATTAATTTGTGAATTCCCAGTGCCCGTGATAACGGGTATTGGACATGGAGATGATAAAGGTTTTGTGATGGATGAAGTTTCAAACATCAACCAAGATACTCCTTCGAAAGTTGTGGCGCATATAGAGTCGCGAATCCGAGAAAATACTGAGAATGTCAGAATAAATATTGAGCGCATAAATGAGAAAGCTGACTCTATCATGACCCATGCAAATAGTTCTTTGAATAACCTAAGTGAAAGAATGCGTGATACGCCTCTAAAGATATTATCTTTTGAGCGTCAAAAGATCTCAAATTATTCCGAACAGATTTCTTATGGATTAAAGGGACAACTTAAACGGACATTTGATGCTCTGCAGCACTTGGTTGATAGCTTGCGATATGAATCCAGCCTAAAAGTAGCCCGTCAAGATTCTTTTTTAAAAAATCAGGTAGAATTGTTAAGTGATAGGTCGCGTATGCACGTTGAAAAATCCACTACATTACTGAGGGAATATCAAAAAATCATTGAACAATTTGGTCCAGAGGCTCTGTTGAAAAGGGGATTAGTCATTGCAAGATCCAAAGACAAGAAAATTGTGAAAACCAAAAAGAAAGCAAAAATAAACAATAGATTAACATTAACATTTCAAGATGGAGATGTTGATGTTACCATTTAGAATAGGCATGAATTAAAATGAGTTCGGATAAGTCAAAAAAATACGCTGAATCTATAGAGAATCTTCAGAAGGTTGTAGATGAATTGTCTCAGACAGATTCTGAATCTTATGATATTGATAAATTAGTTAAAGATGTAAAAGGGGCTGTAGAAGATATCAATTTTTGTTTCGAAAGAATTGATAAAGTAAAAAATGAATTAGATAGCGTATTAAAGAATCTTAAAAAAGGTTCGAAGGGTATCAACCATAATTCACCTAATGAAGATGAGGATAGTGGGGCTAGTTAGGGCCATCTGTCATGAACCCATAGCCACTGCTCTGGTGCTTCTCGAATCCATGCCTCCATAATCATATTCACCTGAGGAAACTGGGCCATAGAGAATATAAATAGCTC
>CAYMIQ010000226.1:0-1899 GCA_964390605.1 uncultured Rickettsiales bacterium | reverse complement strand
GTGCATTAAAATCGTAACCAAAGTAAAATGAAAACATTAAAGGCAAAAGAACTAACCCCGCTGCCGTAGGGGCAGCAATACCACGAAAATAACTACTCTGCCACTTAGGCAAATCTTTATCAGCCATAGCATTAAATCGTGCAAGTCTTAGGGATAGACAGACAGCATAAAGCATTGCGACAGACCAACCAAGTTTTGGAAAAGATGATAATGACCAAAGGTAGACAACAATCGCAGGAGCGACTCCAAAGCTTATAAAATCCGATAAGGAATCTAGCTCAATACCAAATTGCGTACTCCCATCAAGAAATCGAGCAACCCTTCCATCTAGCGCATCAAACAATGCCGCCAAAACAATTGCCACAACAGCCCATTCCCATTTACCAGAAAAGCAAAACTTTATCGACGACAGTCCGGCACAAAGGGCCATCAAAGTCACAATGTTGGGAATCAATTTGCTTACGGTCTGTGATTTAATTTTATTTCTTACAAACATTTTTCAATATTTTACTTTGCAAAATAACTTGTATTTATAACCTTGCAATGACTGTTTTTCCAGCCAAAACCTTTTGTTTCTCAACAATAGCCAATTTAAATTGGTCAGAAAAATACAAATCTACTCTGCTGCCAAATTTGATAATTCCAAAACGATCTCCAGATCGAACATGCTTTTCTTTCTTTAAATCGCAACAAATTCTCCTAGCAATCAAGCCAGCAATCTGCACAACGCCAATTGACTGGCCTGGTTGCGTTGTAATTGTGATTGCCATTCTTTCGTTATGAACACTGGCCTTATCGAAAGATGCATTAAAAAACTTGCCTGGATGATAATGAAGCCTTGACACCACTCCGTCGCAAGGAATGCGATTCACATGCACGTCAAAGATATTCATGAAAATGCTGACACGAAAATATTCTTTTTTACCCAAGCCCAGTTCTGGGGGTGGAATTATTTTTTGGATAGGTAAAATTTTTCCATCTGCAGGACTAATCAAACAACCATCATTTTGTGGCGGTATACGTTCTGGGTCACGAAAGAAATATATGCACCAAACCGTTGCAACAGCTCCTGTAAGCGCAAGAATATCGGAAAAGAAATTAAGCAAAATAGTGATGCCAGAGAATAATAGAATCATCCCCCATCCTTCACTATGTATAGGAATATATTTTTTAAGCATTATGTTTCATACACAATATCAACTTTAGCAAGAAGAAAAAAATACTTGCTGTTTATTAAGGGTAGAAAAAACTACCGGAGGGCACTATAACATTTGGGAAAATAAAAAATGAAAAAAATCAAATCCATATGTGTATTCTGCGGTTCTAGCAAAAAGATAAGTTCAGAACATAGAGCAATAACCAAAAAGATCGGTGCATTGTTCGCTAAAAAAAAGATCAAAGTCATCTTCGGTGGTGGTAGGTACGGCTTATGTGGTGATCTGGCAGATTCGGTGTTGAAAGCAAAAGGTAAGATCACCGGAATCATGCCAAGATTTTTAGAAAAATTAGAATTAGCCCACCCTTGTTTAACTCAACTAATCCTGGTGAAAAACCTAGCAGAAAGAAAAGAAAGAATGATAAAATTGTCAGACGGATTTCTAGTCCTTCCTGGCGGGATAGGAACAATGGATGAATTACTAGAAGTCCTCACTTGGAAAACTCTTGGGCGATTGGATAAACCGATTGTATTGCTGAATAGCAAAAATTTCTGGAAGCCGTTTCTCCTGACCCACAATCATCTTATAAAGAAAAAATATTCTAAATCTTCTACGAAAACATTGTATACTGCGGTTAAAAATCCAAAATTGCTTTTAGAAAAATTCGGAATCTTTTAAAATTACGCTAATGACAAAAAACATTAAGATGAAAAACCCCATTATTGAAATGGGCGGCGACGAA
>CAYMIQ010000225.1:0-1901 GCA_964390605.1 uncultured Rickettsiales bacterium | reverse complement strand
CATTTAAGGAGCCCGAATTATATTGCCCCAGGTCAATTACTTCCAAAACCAATAATACCAGCTGTAAATAATGGATCTCTTTTAATTTTCAATTCGGAAACTTTACATGCAACGAGAATAAATACTAGCAATACAACACGCATCGTAATAACAACCAGAATCAAACCTTTCAAACCTACCTTTTATGATGGAACAACAGAAGCCGAGTACCCAAGTTGGTTTTCTGCGCAAGATATAGAAAAAAATATTTTTGAAAGTCCTGTATCGTTTCCTAGGAAAGAAAATTTAAAGCCAAAAAAGAAGACGAAAAAAACACCCATCAAAAGTGAGAGGGTATTTGTCATTAATAAGAAGTTACCGCAAAAAGAACCAGTATATATTTGCAAGTCCCAAAAAATAAAAAATAATGAAAAGATTCTCTTGAAATTCCAGAACCGTCAAATAATTTTATTTAAATCTGAAAGTAAATTTCATGCGCTATCTGCATCTTGTCCCCACGTAGGAATAAACCTAATTGACGGATTTCATGATAAAAAATCAATTTTTTGCCCCGGTCATGGATTAAGGTTTGATGTCAAGAGCGGATTTAGTGAATGCAAGCGCCTTAGGATCAAAATTTTTAGAATAAAAAACATATCCAAAAAACTATATCTTATAAATTAGGTGAACAAATGAAAAATGCACACACAATCGTTAAAGAGATAAAGGAAAAGGGATTGTCGATTGTTAAAAATTATCTTACCCCCAAAGAATGCCGAGAATGCATAGAATACTTCGAAAAAATCTATCTTAAACGAAAAAAAAATAAGGAATATATAGGTAGCACAAATTACCAAATACTAGAAAATTACTTTATTGAGAATCCAAAATTCCTATTTTTAATCCACTCTAAATTAATTAAGAAAGTCATGAGAGAGCTAATTGATCGTGACTATGTACTAATATCCCCCTCGGCGAAAAATAGAAAAATTCAAAAGGGTAAGGAAGTTAGAACAAAAACCTCTGGGATTGGTTGGCACAATGATACGAGATATATATCGAAAAAAGCAATAAAACCAAGCATGACTTATATGACAACTATTATTTTAGAAAATTTTGATAAAGATACTGGCGCAACAGAGTACGTACCCTATTCTCATCTAAAATCTGTCAAACCAAAAAGAAATGGTAAATACAAATTTAAGCAGTTTGTGGCACCCGCAGGTTCAATTATTTTTTGGGATTCCTCCTTGTGGCATCGAGTTGGGAAAGAATCTAAGAAAAGTAGGTGGAGTATTTTCCATATGTATGGTCCATGGTTTGTAAAGCCTTACCATCAATTTTATAAAATGTTTCAAAGAAAAGTATTCTCTAAATTCTCACCAGAAATTCGTCAACTCCTGCATTTTGATTCTATTCCACCAAGAGATCAAAATGAAAGAATGGCTACCTTGAAACGAGTCGGATTATAATACCAAGATAAAAATGAAAAAAAATTCTAAAGAATATTCAGTTTTAATTATTGCCGAGATAGGAATTAATCACGAGGGTGATGTAAATGTTGCTAAAAGAATGATTAGGGAAGCAGCTAAAGCCGGCGCTAACGCTATTAAACTACAGACAATCGATCCAGACGAGAACTATTTAAAAAACACTCTGAGTCATAAAATATTTCGCAATGCACGGCTTACAAAAAAAGAAACCAATAGCCTATTCAAGATAGCTAAAAAACTTGGCGTAGACCCCTTCACAACCGCAGGAGATTTTAAGACGATTGACTGGGTTAATGAGCTTAACCCTTCCGCATTTAAAATCTCATCTAGCCTATTAACTTGTCTACCCATCATCAAATATATAGCAAAAAAGAAGCGACACATTCTAATGTCCACTGGAATGGCGAATATGAAGGAAATAAAACTGGC
>CAYMIQ010000224.1:0-1918 GCA_964390605.1 uncultured Rickettsiales bacterium | reverse complement strand
ATCAAGATCGGAAAAACTTGATTATTTTTTTGAAAACATTAACGGATCAATAAATACTAATGGCACCAACTGTCGATAAAGAAATCATAGCATTCGCGCATCGCTTAGCTGATGAAGGCAGAAGAATTTTAGAAAAGTATTTTCGCCAGAAAATCAAAATTCAATACAAGAGTGACTTAAGTCCGGTAACAAAGGCTGATACAAGTGTTGAGCGAAAGCTCCGCATGATGATTAAGAAGAAATACCCAAAGCACGGAGTAATAGGAGAAGAATTTAAAGATACCCAAGCAGACGCAGATTATGTTTGGTGCCTCGATCCGCTCGACGGTACCGCGGCATTTATAACTGGTAAGCCACTGTTCGGGATACTGATAGGTCTTTTAAAAAAAGGTGAGCCGGTCTTTGGAATTATTGAACACCCTGTATTAAATGAAAGATGGTGCGGAGGAGTGAATCATTCCACAAAACTAAATGGAAAATATACGAAAATTAGGAAATGCTCAGATATATCAAGTGCTATATTATATGCAACATCTCCCGAAATGTTTGAGGGGAAAAATAAAAAATCTTTCCAAAGATTAAGTAAAAAGGCAAAAAAAACCCTATACGGAGCCGACTGTTATGCTTACGGCCTTTTAGCCAGTGGCTATGTCGACTTGGTTGCTGAAGCAAAGATGAAACCATGCGATTTTCTTGCATTAGTACCTGTAGTGATAGCTGCCGGAGGAATGATCAGTGATTGGAATGGAAAGCCGCTCAACATAAAATCGGACGGTTGCGTGCTCGCAAGCAACAACTTAATAATCCACAACAGGGCCTTAAAGATTATAAATGAGAATTAAAATGAAAGAGGGTTTCAAAGAAAAAGTACTAATAGGTAGGGGGTTCTTAATTCTCTTTCTCCTAATATTTATATCACCAATATTGGCCAATGAAAAAAATCAAGATTTTGCTCATGGAATTGCCATGCATGGCGATCTAAAATACCCAGTCAATTTTAAACACTTTGACTATGCGAACACCTCTGCAACCAAAAATGGTGCTTTTGTTACTTACTCAATCGGAACATTTGACAGCCTTAATAACTTTATTTTAAAGGGAGTGGGTGCAGAAGGACTTTGGTACCTGCACGAAACACTAATGACTAGAGCAACCGATGAACCTTTCTCACTTTATGGCCTCATTGCTGAAGGAATCCAAACACCAAAAGATCGGTCTTGGGCAATATTCAAGATCAGATCAGAAGCAAAATTCCATGATGGAAAAAAAATAACCGCCGATGATGTAATCTTCTCTTTTCATGCACTGATACTAAAAGGTCATCCATTTTACAGAAGTTATTTTAAAGATGTTGAGAGGGTAGAAAAAATAAGCGAAAGGCAGGTTAAATTCATATTCAAAAAGAACGGGAATCGCGAGTTACCTTTGATCGTGGCTGAAGGACTTCCAATACTGTCAAAATATTATTGGGAAAAAAACGATTTTAGCAAAGCAAGTCTAATTCCCCCTACAGGAAGTGGGCCATATAGAATTAAAAAAGTAGATCCTGGGCGCTCTATAACCTATGAAAGGAATAAAAATTATTGGGCAAAAGATCTCCCGGTAAACAAAGGCAAGTATAACTTTGATGAAATCCGTTTTGATTATTATCGTGATCAAACTGTAGCCATGGAAGCATTCAAAGCAGGATCTTATGACTTTCGCTTTGAGAACCAAGCAAAGTCCTGGGCTATTAACTACTCTTTTCCAGCAAAAAAAAATGGTCTTGTTATAGTAGAAGAAATAGGACACGAGCAACCAACTGGCATGCAAGGTTTTGCTTTCAACACCAGAAAAGAAATTTTCAAAGATCCGAGAGTTCGGGAGGCACTTGCATATGCCTTTGATTTTGAATGGTCCAACAGAAATCTCTTTTTCG
>CAYMIQ010000223.1:0-1969 GCA_964390605.1 uncultured Rickettsiales bacterium | reverse complement strand
CCTATCAATTGCGGTTATTTTATTTGCCTTTTCTACAATAGTAACTTGGTCGTACTATGGTTTAAAATCATGGACCTATATTGTCGGCGATACAGAACGTAAAGCTAACTGTTTTAAAATTTTATTCTGTCTTTCTGTGATCGTGGGTTCATCTTCTACTTTGACAAATGTTATAGGTTTTTCCGATGCAATGATATTTGCCATGGCTTTTCCGAACGTGATTGGTCTCTTTATCTTGTCTAAGAAACTAATAAGAGACCTGAAGAGGGATAAAAAATTTGGACGTAAATTTAGTACCTAGTTTTATTTGAGTACTATATTTTGTATCAATTACTTGCAAAATTGATTAATAATGTGAAATTATGGAGAAAATAGCTCTAGCATCCGATCATGCAGGTTTCTTGTTAAAGAAACTGGTGGAGAAGCAGCTTAAGGGGAAGGGTTATGAGGTTTTGGATCTTGGGACAAATAGCGAGGACCCAGTGGATTACCCAGATTACGCCAACCTCATGGCGGAAACTCTAAAAGAAGGAGAAGTGAAGGTGGGTGTTTTAATTTGCGGCAGTGGGCTTGGTATGAGTATGGTGGCGAACAGACACAAAGGGATTCGTGCGGCGCTCTGCCATAGTAGTAAGAGCGCAGAACTGGCCAGGCTACATAATGATGCCAACATTCTAGTTTTGGGCGGACGCTTGATAAAACAAAAAGATGCCATGAGCTGTTTGGATAAATTCTTGTCTACTCGATTTGAGGGCGGAAGACATTCCAAACGTGTCAGCAAAATAGACTTTTAATTCAATGAGGAACGGATAGATACAGAATGGGCACGCAAGATTTTTTTAAAAAATCCTATCATGAAACTGATAAAGATGTTTTAGAGGCTATAAAGCAGGAGCATGCCAGACAATCTGCGCAAATTGAGCTGATAGCGTCCGAAAATATAGTATCAAGAGCGGTTATGTTGGCTCAAGGTAATCTTATGACAAACAAGTACGCAGAAGGATATCCTGGCAAAAGGTACTATGGTGGTTGTGAGCATGTTGATGTGGTTGAGGAGCTAGCAATTGATCGTGCAAAAAAAATTTTTAAATGTGAGTATGCGAATGTTCAACCTCACTCGGGATCTCAAGCTAACCAAGCTGTATTTTTGGCCCTTTTGCAACCTGGGGATACTATATTGGGTATGTCGCTTGCAGCGGGAGGTCATTTAACCCATGGGGCTGCGCCCAACGAGTCTGGGAAATGGTTTAATGCGATTCAATATGGTGTCCGCAAAGAAGATGCATTGATTGACTTTGACGAAATTGAAAAATTAACTAATGAGCATAAACCAAAATTAATTATTGCTGGTGGTTCGGCATATTCAAGGATTATAGATTTCAAAAAATTTAGGGAAATTGCTGATTCTGTTGGAGCTATACTACTAGTAGATATGGCGCACATTGCTGGATTGGTGGCGACTGGCGCTCATCCGAGCCCTTTACCTTATGCTGATGTAGTAACAACAACTACTCACAAAACTCTTCGGGGGCCAAGAAGTGGTTTAGTTTTATCCAACAACCTTGAGATTGGAAAAAAAATTAATTCTGCTGTTTTCCCAGGTTTGCAGGGAGGACCTTTAATGCATGTAATATCTGCCAAGGCCGTTGCATTTGGTGAGACTCTGAGACCAGAATTTACAACTTATATCAAGAATGTAGTTTTAAACGCGAAAACCTTGGCTGAGGTTATGGTTGACAGAGGGTTGAGTATAGTTTCTGGGGGAACTGATAACCATTTAATGTTAGTTGATTTGCGACCAAAAAAATTAACAGGCAAGGCTGCTGAATATAGTTTGGAGAGGGCTGGAATTACGTGTAACAAAAATGGCGTTCCATTTGATCCCGAAAAGCCATTTGTTACGTCAGGCATTCGATTGGGGACTCCCGCAGCTACTACGAGAGGTTTTGGTGTGGAGGAATTTAAATTA
>CAYMIQ010000222.1:0-1973 GCA_964390605.1 uncultured Rickettsiales bacterium | reverse complement strand
AATGAAAAAAGTACCATTTCGAGAAGTGTTTGTTGATTCTTTGGTGCGTGACGAAAAAGGACAAAAGATGTCTAAGTCAAAAGGTAACGTGATTGATCCGTTAAAATTAATGGAAGACTATGGAACTGATGCTTTGAGATTTACCCTTGCCGCATTACTTGCCCCTGGTCGAGATGTTAAACTTTCCGTATCACGAATTGCAGGGTATAGAAATTTTGTAACAAAATTATGGAATGCTTCGAGATTCTCTCAGATGAATAACTGTGAATATGATAGTGATTTTGATCCAAGACAATGCGAAGAAAAAATTAATAAATGGATCGTTAGTGCACTCGCAACAACTGAAGGAAAGATCTCATCTTATATCGAAAACTATAAGCTAAATGAGGCCTCTAATCATATTTACCGTTTTGTTTGGGGAACTTTTTGCGATTGGTATTTAGAGTTTGCGAAAAAATTATTACTCGGAAAAGATAAAAAAATTAAACAAGAAACCCAATTAACAATTTCTTGGGCTTTAAGTAAAATCATGCTTCTTCTCCATCCATTCATGCCGTACGTTACGGAGGAAATCTCACACCAAATGAAATTTAGCGAATGCGGAAACTTGGTATTATCAAATTGGCCAAAATTCGATAAATCTTATTTCTTTAATGAAGAAGAGGCCGAGATGGATTGGCTGGTAAGGTGCATTTCTGTCATACGATCGGTAAGATCGGAAATGCAAATAACACATGATATAAAATTTCCGGTTGAAATTTGTGGCGCTGATGAAAAATCTAAGAAAATTATTTCGGATCATGTGGATATTGTACAAAATTCAGCTCGACTTCAGTCCATAACTTTTTCAGAAAAGGTTCCTAAGGGTGCCATGCAAGTTGTTTTTGGTAAGCTAACACTTGCCCTTAAGGTTTCAGAAGCTGTTGACTTGAATAAGGAAAAACAAAGATTAAGTGAAGAAATCAAAAAAATTGATAATGAGATTAAATTTTTCTCCTCAAAGCTCGAAAACAAGGACTTTGTCAAAAAAGCACCAACGGAAGTTGTCAATGATCAACAAGCAAAAAAGAACCAGGCACTAGTTACAAGAAAAAAATTAACTGATGCGTTAAATAGAATTAAACTCGTTAAATAAGGTTATCTTTATAAATACTGTTAAATCTTTTATTTTATGGAATAATCATTCTGGAATTAAAATTACTATGACTTTTAATAAGAAAAAATTACCAAGCAGACATGTTTCGTTAGGTAGCGAAAGCGCACCTCACAGGTCCTACTATTATGCCATGGGCATGAAGAAGAAGGAAATTAATCAACCTTTCGTTGGCGTTGTAAGTTGTTGGAATGAAGCTGCACCATGTAATATTGCACTATCACGACAAGCGCAGGCCGTAAAGAAAGGCGTAAAGTCCAAACTAGGAACACCGAGAGAGTTTACCACAATAGCCGTTACAGATGGGATAGCTATGGGGCACGCTGGAATGAAAAGCTCTCTAGTAAGCAGGGATTTAATTGCAGATTCTGTAGAGTTAACTATGAGGGGACATTGTTATGATGCGCTCGTCGGTCTCGCTGGTTGTGATAAATCTTTACCTGGATTAATGATGGCTATGTTGCGACTTAATGTTCCTTCTGTATTTATGTATGGTGGCTCGATATTACCAGGGCAGTTTCAAGGGAAAGTAGTAACAGTTCAAGATGTATTCGAGGCTGTCGGAGAATATTCTGCTGGCAAGATTAGTAAAAAAGAACTTGAGGGTCTTGAAGCTGTGGCCTGTCCTTCAGCAGGATCCTGCGGTGGGCAATTTACTGCAAATACCATGGCCTGTGTTTCTGAAGCTATTGGTCTTGCTTTGCCCGGATCCGCAAGCATCCCAGCTCCTTATAAATCACGAGATAGCTTTGCAACTTCCTCTGGTGCGGCTGTGATGAATCTTATTAAAAGAAATCTTAAGCCTAGAGATATTGTAACT
>CAYMIQ010000221.1:0-2002 GCA_964390605.1 uncultured Rickettsiales bacterium | reverse complement strand
CGCGCAAGTATTTTCCAGTCAGCTTATCAAAGTTAACCTCCACATACTCTGGCACGTCCCTTTCTGGAGAGGCAATCGAGTCTAGAACCAATGGAAGTTCACAAGATTTACGCTTGACCTCAATAAGATCGTTATCTTTAACGCAATATGAGGCCACATTAACTCTTTTACCATTCACCAAAATGTGCCCATGGTTAACAAATTGACGAGCAGCAAAAATTGTAGGAACAAATTTCATGCGGTAAATAACAGCATCTAATCTTCTTTCAAGTAACTCTATAATATTTTCACTAGTATCACCCTTCAAGCGAACGGCTTCCTTATAGATACCCTTGAATTGCTTTTCTGTAATTTCCCCGTAATACCCCTTCAATCTTTGTTTTGCCATCAGCTGAATGCCGTAATCAGAAAGTTTTCTCTTGCGAAATTGACCATGAACACCGGGGCCATAGTCACGTCTGTTAAAAGGACTCTTGGGTCTTCCCCAAAGATTTCCCCTCACCCTTCGATCAATCTTATGTTTTGCAGAATTTCTTTTTGTCATTTTTCTATTTCATATAAGAGCCGTAATATACCTAGCTTTTCCTGCTTGTCAAATCGAACGGGCTTTATATTGTGCTACTTCCTTCTAGAAGAAAGATTTGCAACAATCCCCCTAAGTGTGCGTACTTCGTGATCCATGAGATCAATTCTAGAGAAAATACTCCGAATATTCTGAACTATTTTTGGTCTCTTTTCTTTGATACCCAAGAAACCGCCATTATCTAGCTCAGACTCGAGGTGCTTAAAAAAACGTACAACGTCAATACTTTTTGCAGGCTTGGCGCCCTGTTTAGTAATATTAATGCGCGAAGAACGTTTATTGTTCAAAAACCACTCATAACCAATTAATAAAACCGCCTGTGAAAGATTCAAAGATCGATGAAATGGACTCAGGGGAATCTTAATAATCTTCCTAGAAAGAACAATTTCTTCATTTAATAAGCCCGATTTCTCAGGACCGAATAAAATGCCACAAGATCCACCTTTTTTGATAAATGATCTAATTTCTTTTACAGAAGCTAATAATATCTCTTCATCATTAAATATGGCGTATAGTGTCTTTTTAGTCATTTATTTTATTTTTATATTCTGACCCTGAAGATTTTAAAATAGATTTAAGTTCAGCTCTCTGATCCTTGCAGTCGAAGCGTAGATATGATTCAAGTCAGCCACTGCTTCAGCGGTATCCTTAAAAACTCGCGCATATCGTAAAACTATATCGGCTCCGGAAGACGCAGAAACTGCTTTGGGATGGGGCCACCCTTGCTTAGGCTCAACCAAGCGCAAATGAATCAAACCGCAATTAAGCATTGCACGTGCAGCCATGCCAATATTCTCAGCCAATTGAGGTCTGACAAGAATAATAACTGGCAAATTTTTCTTTCTTAATGAAGCTATAGTTTGAGATTTTCTTCTAGAAGACACAAATTAAATCCTGGTATTGGTTCTAAATAACTTGTAGCTCAAGCTATCTCTTAGGGCGATATACGATGCGTCAATGACATTCGTAGAAACACCTACCGTGGACCATCTATTCATATCTTTATCCACACTTTCGATCATTACTCGAATTACAGCTTCGGTACCTTGGTTCGGAGTCAGAATCCGTACTTTATAATCAACTAGCTTAACATCTTTAAGTACAGGAAACGCAGAAATGAGAACTTTGCGCAAAGCAGCATCTAAAGCATTTATAGGGCCATTACCCTTGGCCTTTGATTCAAACCTTTTTTTCTTAACGGTTACGACAATATTTGCATGAGACACCATTCTCAAACGGCCTCCACTATCTCGAGCGCGTTCATCTGTGATCAAAAATTTCTCTAGTTGAAAGAATTTTTTTAATTTACCTAATGCTTGTCTAATTAGGAGCTCAAAGCTTGCTTCAGCTCCATCATAACTATAGCCCTCAAATTCCCTTTCTTTCACAAGCGCTAATAGTTTAGAGACTTTTGAATCA
>CAYMIQ010000220.1:0-2002 GCA_964390605.1 uncultured Rickettsiales bacterium | reverse complement strand
CAAAAACCTAATCTTTAATTTATGAGCTATGGTCTTTATATTGGAAAAAATTTAACAGCTGACGGCCATGCTTGGTTAGCAGGATATGGTGATGAACCTTCGAGTCATTGGTTGGAAATTATTCCAAAAAAAAAACATAATATAGGTAAAAAAATAACTGTTGGCGTAACAAAAAATGCTGACATGCCTGGTAGATTATCTAGAATTCCTCAAGTTTCACAAACACATAAACACATACGCGTAAGTTACTCTTATTATCTGGGTGTTCCTGCTCCAATTACTAATGGTGGCTTAAACGAATATGGTGTTGCTGTTCGAGATGTTTGGTCCACATCACGTAAAGAATTAATTAATATAACTCCTAAAAGTCAAAAAGGACCAAACTATAGTGATTTAGCCCGTATAGTTTTAGAACGTGCTAAATCTGCTAGAGAAGCAGTTACAATAGTCAGCGATTTAATCAAAAAATATGGAGAAAGTACTTACGGAGGAAACTCACATATATTTGCTGACTCTAAAGAAGCTTGGATAATGATTCAGTTTGCGGGAGGAAAAGGTTTATGGGCTGCAGAACGACTTGGACCAAATAGTATAAGAGCTTCACGTCCTGGCTATATTGAAGAAATTCCTATTCATGAAAAAAATAATCCTAATTTTCTTTATTCCAAAAATCTTATTAGTTTTTGTAAAAAAAAAAGATGGTATTCAAGAGGTCCCTTCAATGTAAATAAAATCCTTGGAGATAGAAAAGGTCGTTGGAAAGGTGTGAAATGGATTGAAAAAGAAATAAAAAAATTAGCAAATAAACCAAATCGAATTAAATTAAAAGATGTAATATGGGCTATAAGAACCTCAAAACTGACCGGTGATACAGCTGGGTATGGACAAATCGTTCCTTTAGTTAATCCAAATTATAATAATTTAAGAATGTTGTGGCATTCACCTATTGGTGCTGTGTCTTCTCCATTTTCTCCAATTTTTATGGGACAAACTATAATTCCAGAAGAATTTATGATGCATAGATATCTTACCGTGGGCGAGTCTCACAGGTTTTCAAATGATAGAAAAAAAAATGAAAAAGACAGTTTGTCTTTTGTTAGTCAGGGTGTTGAATCAACTGTTTCGGCTGTATATGAATGCAAAAGATTACTTTATCTAATTTTACAAAATAAAAATCGTTTTCTTTCATTAGCGACTAATGCTTTTGAAGATAGAGAAAAAAAACTTATCAATAATACTAATAAAATTCTTAAAACGACAAAAATTTTTTTAAAAAAAAATAAGAAAACTTTATGTAAAAGAATGTTAAATAATTTTAGTATAACAGAATTAAGAAATGGATTAAAATTGGTTCAAACACTTTCTAAAAATATGGAAGTAAAGATTAGAAAATCAAAAGGATTTACTAAAAATATTAAACCAAAATCTTTTAATCAAATTTGGTAATTTTTTACAATATCACTAAAAGTTTTTTATATTTTAATTTTATTGCCATTAATTTCTAAGAAAGGAAAATGTGATTCTTCGTACCATATATTTTTTGCTTTTTTAAGTACACTGATATCATCTAATAAACCTGCATATAAATAAATTTTTTTCCATTTAGATACATATGCATAAACTGGGGATGTACATTTTTTACAATAATGTTTTTTGATTTTATTTCCACTTCCACCAGAATGTTCGAAAATTCCAAGTTTACTCTTATCTATATCGAGTGCTCCATCTCTAACTTCAATGATTGTATTAACTCCTCCCATTTTTTTTCTACAATCAATACAATGACAATTAAAAACTCTAGGTAACTCATCTAAGTTAACTGAATACTCAACCTCTCCACAAAAGCATCCACCTGTATATTTAATCAATTTTTTATTCATTAGTGCACGTTTTACGTCATCTTATTTTTTGTTCAAATTTCTTTCTTAATTTTTGTAATTCAACTAAATATTCGTCTCTTATATTTGAAATCGTTTCTACAGATTTTCCTCTAGCCTGTTGT
>CAYMIQ010000219.1:0-2008 GCA_964390605.1 uncultured Rickettsiales bacterium | reverse complement strand
ACCCATATTTGGAAAGAACAAGAATATCATACTTTATATTTTGACCAATTTTGAGAATAGCAGGATTTTCTAACACTGGTTTGAGCATCTTAATTGCCTGCGTCATAGGTATTTGTACAAAATCTTTGGATTTGTTATCAACCACATGATCAGATGTTTTAAAATCCAGATTTTCTGTTTCCTTGGATCTCTTATGACCAAGAGGAATATAACAAGCAACACCGGGCTTAATAGAGAGAGAAATCCCGACTAAATCAGCTTTGAGTGGATTAAGTGAAGTCGTTTCAGTGTCAACAGCAACGACACCAAGACTCTCTATTTTTCGAATCCATTCATCTAGTTCCGAAGACTTGGTGATAAGATCATAACGAGGCTCCTCGTTAGAACGACCTTTCTCACTTTCGTGTTTTGAATCTGCTACATTATTGACTGAAACTGATGATTCCGACTCAATCTTTTGAATAATTTTATTAAATGCATACCTTTCTAAAAAGGATTTTAATTTAGGGATATCAATTCCTGAAAAAGAAAAGTCAGCTATTTTATCCTTAATTGGGACATCATTCTTTAATGTTACAAGTTCGCGAGATATTTTAATTTCTTCCACGTTCTGCACAATGGCTTCACGCCTTTTGGGCTGTTTTATTGTATCCGCATTCTTCAGCAGCCCATCCAAACTACCAAAATTATTAATTAATTCCGCTGCGGTTTTGATGCCGATACCTGGTGCACCGGGAATATTATCACTACTATCACCTGCCAAAGCCTGCACATCGATAACATTCTTTGGACCTACTCCGAATTTATTAAAGACTGCTGTTTCATCAATTACATGATTTTTCATTGGATCACGCATCAGGACATTCTTGTCTACCAGCTGCATTAAATCTTTATCGGATGAAAGAATAGTAACCTTGATATTTTGATTAGCAGCAGTTTTTGCGAAGGTAGCGATGAGATCATCAGCCTCATATCCTAAAAGCTCAATACTTGGCAAACCAAATGCTTTTGTAGCCTCACGAATAAGTGAAAATTGTGGGACTAAATCAGGCGGTGGATCACTTCTATTTGCCTTATATTTTGGGTATATATCATTCCTAAACGTCTTCCTTGAAGAGTCAAAAATAATCGATATACCACAAAGATCACTTTCTCGATCCTCTATTTCTTTAACTAATTTTAATAACATGTTGGTAAAGCCATAGACTGCATTTACTGGCATTCCATCTGGACTAGTCATTGGAGGCAATGCATAAAAAGCCCTAAAAATAAACCCAGATCCGTCAACCAAATATAAGTGTTTCATTTCATCCAAAGAAAGTTCTCAATATTACTCTTTTTTTTTGTTTTGATAATTAAACTTCCGCCCACAGTATGGACAACTAATCTCACCAGAGTTTCCAAAAGTTAAATAAATCTTTGGATGCCCAGTACCTTGCTCCCCAGAACCTTCACAGGCAATTATTTGCTTTTTTATTTTTTTATTACTGATCAAAAAATTATCTACACGATGTTATCAATTGTATGATAGTTTAATCCCCCTCAATTAGAAAACGATGAGATTTGTGATATATAGATCGATACTATGGCATTCAGTGTAAAAACAGATAAATCTAAACTCTTATCAAGAATTCCCACCAAAGCTATTGAGTCAATCAATCTTAATAAAGTTTACAAGAATAATAAATCTCAAAATAAAAAAACTAATGCGCTAAAAAATTTTAACCTAACAATTGCCAGAGGATCAATATTTGGAATTTTAGGCCCAAATGGTGCAGGAAAATCTACATTTATAAATATTCTGGCAGGCCTGACCACGAAAACATCTGGGGTTGTAAAAATTTGGGATATCGATATTGATAAAAATCACCGTCAAGCACGCACGACAATAGGTGTAGTGCCACAAGAATTGAATATTGATCCTTTCTTTACCCCAAGGGAAATTCTAGAGATACATGCAGGACTTTATGGCGTTGGGCCAAGGGAGAGAAAAACAAAGGAAATTTTA
>CAYMIQ010000218.1:0-2031 GCA_964390605.1 uncultured Rickettsiales bacterium | reverse complement strand
ATTGTTGTGGATTGCGCTAATGGTGCTGCATACAAGATAGCACCGACAGTATTTTGGGAGTTGGGCGCAGATGTCATTCCCATTGGCACAGAGCCAAATGGTTTTAACATTAATAAAGGGTGTGGTGCCCTTGATACGCGCAAACTTTGCCAGAAAGTTTTGAAAGAAAAGGCTGATTTAGGAATTGCTTTAGATGGTGATGCTGACCGTATTATTGTAGTTGACGAAAAGGGCAAGAGGCTAGACGGCGATAAGATCTTGGCAATTATTGCTCAGCAGTTAAAAAAGGATAAAAAATTACGTGGATCAGGCGTTGTTGGGACCGTGATGAGCAATATGGCCTTAGAAAATTATCTCAAAGAGCAAGATCTTAAGCTGTACAGGAGCAAGGTGGGTGATAGGTATGTTGTGAGTACAATGAAACAAAAAGGTTGCAATGTGGGAGGTGAGTCTTCCGGGCATATTATATTAAATGATTGTGGAACAACCGGAGATGGTACCGTTGCTGCTCTACAGATGCTTGCTGCGATTAAAAGATCAGGTATGTCAGTTAGTGAAGCCGGAAAAATCTTCCAGGCATTTCCTCAATTAACAAAAAATGTTCCACTCAATGGGAATATTGTTTTGAAGCAGAAAAAAATAGAAAAGGTCCTGAAACAAGCCAAGCTTGAGCTTGGTCGCAATGGACGATTGATTGTTCGACCATCGGGGACCGAACCGTTACTAAGGATTACGGCTGAGAGTGAAAGTAGCGCCGTAAATACTCGTGTAGCCAATATGGTAGCTGAGAAGGTAGCCAAGAAGTAAGACCAAGTTTCATTATGAAAAGTATAAAGCACAGGGTTCTGGTGATAGCCGGGAGCGATTCTGGCGGTGGTGCAGGAATTCAGGCGGATATCAAAACCATTAATGCGCTTGGAGGATATCCAATGACTGCCATTACCTCACTGACAGCTCAAAATACTCGGAAAATTTATCGCATGACTGTTGTTCCGCATAAAATGGTTGCTGGTCAGATGATTTCTGCATTCGAGGATGTGGGGGTTGATGTTATTAAAATAGGGATGCTGGGCAACCGACAGAATATCAGCACTATTGTAAAAGTTTTAAAGAAAAAAAAATTTAATGGAAAAATTGTCATTGATCCGATTCTTAAATCGACGACAGGGGTTAGACTGATCTCTAGGGATGCCATTAGCTCATTAAAGAAAAAACTGTTTCCACTGGCCTCGATGGTTACGCCTAATGTTTTTGAGGCGGAAAAACTTAGCGGAGTGTCTATATCAGATTTGAAAAGTATTAAGACAGCGGCTCATAAAATTTTAGACCTTGGCCCCGAAAGTGTCCTGATTACCGGTTATCCTACTAGGAAAGGACACCTGTCTGATATTTTGGTTAGGAAAAATGGAGAAAAAGTTACGGAATATAAAAAAGTTCACTTTTCCGGTGCTCATGGAACTGGCTGCACATTGTCTTCGGCGATAGCGGTTGGTTTGGCAAAGCACATGACCATTCCGAGAGCGTACAAATCAGGGTTTAGTTTCGTTCAGTCATCGATCAAGAAAGCTCACTTTTCAAAAGGCAAGCATGCGTATTTAACACAGCGTTAAACCTAATTTTTGTCTACAACGCTTTCACTCCAAAATCTTTGAAGAGATAATATGTATCGTCTATTAAACTTTTTAATCTAGTCTTATCTTCATTATTGCCTTCGGGAACCCAAATAACCATTCCATGTCTAAATCTAGTTTATCAATTTAATGAACTTAAGCGTAGTTTGAAATAATTGGGAAAGCATTGAACTCACGCATGTGCACACCCTCCAGGGCCCCATGCAACTGCGGAAAGTAACCAAATGAATACAGACACCTTAGCCGCTATAGCCAAAACTTTTGAGCCTTGATACCTGTCTGCAGACCAGAGAATGCCAATAAAAACGAAAAACACAAACCAAGCGTGGAGGAATATAATAATAAATTCCCATAAAGAATCCTTATACTCAAGTTCCCAGAAAGAAGCATCCTTATGCTC
>CAYMIQ010000217.1:0-2050 GCA_964390605.1 uncultured Rickettsiales bacterium | reverse complement strand
CACTTTTTAATAATTTTTTTGCAATTGCTAGGGCTTCTTTTTCATCACCTACGATAAATGGAATTATTTGTGTGGATGAAGGGCCAAAATGTATTTGCAGTTCTGAGAATTTAGTTCGCAAGACATTTCCCCAATTAATTAATTTCTTGCGCCTGCTATTAAGATTTGGAATAAGATCGATTGCGGCGTCAATAGATCCTAATACACCAGGAGGAAGGGCCGTTGCGTAAATGAAACCGCCGCATCTGTTAATAAGATAATTTTTAATTTTTTTCGAGCAAGCTATATATGCACCGAAACTACCAAAAGCTTTACCAAAGGTGCCAACACAAAAATCTATTTGAGTGCTGAACAAAGTAGAAAGCCCAAAGCCATTTATACCAAACACTCCAGTTGAATGAGCTTCATCCAAATATATCTTAGCATTATATCTTTTTCCAAGATGAATTAAGTTCTTCAAGTCAACCATGTCTCCATCCATGCTGAAGACGCTTTCCGTGACAATAAAAGCATTCTTGGATTTGTGACGATGTTTCTGTAATAAATTTTCTAAATGATTCATATCGTTGTGACGGTAACGAATTTGCCTAACCCCTGCCATTGCACAACCTGCATGTAGGCTAGCATGATTTAAACGATCGCAGAAAACCACTGGGGACTCGCCCAAAACAGACTTGTCGAGAATCGCAGATAAAATAGACACATTTGCCTGAAAGCCAGAATTTAAAATAAGAGCGCTTTGCGTTTTCTTTCTCTGCGCAATTTTACTTTCGATCTTTCTGAAGGTATCTATATTGGCACAAAGTAATCTAGACGCGCATAGACCGGAACCCCATTTATCGGTCCACTGTTTAGATCTTTTCTTAACCTGAGAATGACCAGATAAACCCAAATAGTCATTAGAAGAAAAGTTAATAAAACTGCGACCATTAATAACTAAGCGCCTCGAATCAAGCTGATCAATATTCTGCATTTTTCTGAGTCTTTTTCTTTTCGACAAGTCGGAAACAAATTGTCTATAAGGATCTTTTGACATCTACAACTACAGTAAAAAAATTGTTTTATATTTCGCTATCTTAACACAAAAATAATCAGAAAAATTGGGTCAATTTGTATAGACAATCAATCAAATATGGAGATTATCCTCGAATATTGCTATCTTTTTCGGTGATAATAAATAAAAAAAGTTTATAAAAACAAATTCTTTTGGGAGGAAGGGAAATGACAAATTCAAAAAAACCAGAGACTATCGTTCTCCACGCAGGTCACAGGAGGGACGAAACAACAACGGCCGTAGCGGTGCCGATATATCAAACTACATCTTATCAATTCAATAATACCAAACACGCAGCAAATCTTTTTGCACTAAAAGAGTTTGGCAATATCTACACCAGAATCATGAATCCTACTACAGATGTTCTGGAAAAAAGAATGGCTGCCCTGGAAGGCGGCGCTGCCTCCCTTGCAGTAAGTTCCGGACAAGCCGCATCTATTTTATCCATCCAAAATATTTGTCATGCAGGAGATAATTTCGTTAGTTCAACAGATTTATATGGTGGTACTTGGAATTTATTTAATAATACAATGAAAGACATAGGAATCGAAGTGCGTTTTGTAGATCCAAGTGATCCTGAAAATTTTCGGCGAGCAACCGATGAAAGAACGAGGTGCTATTATGCCGAAACTCTGCCAAACCCAAAATTAACTGTTTTCCCGATTCAACAAGTAGCTAACATAGGGAGAAAGCTAGGCGTACCTCTAATCATGGATAATACTGCGTGTCCAATTATCTGCAAACCTTTCGATCATGGAGCTGCTATAATTGTTTATTCAACCACCAAGTATATCGGAGGGCACGGAACTTCTATAGGAGGACTTATAGTAGATGGGGGGAACTTCGATTGGGAAAAACATGAAGAAAGATTTCCAATGCTGAATACACCTGATCCTAGTTATCACGGTGCTATATGGACTCAAGCTGTAAAACCAATAGGACCAGTAGCGTATATTATCAAGGCAAGAGTAACTCTATTGCGTGACGTTGGAGCAT
>CAYMIQ010000216.1:0-2056 GCA_964390605.1 uncultured Rickettsiales bacterium | reverse complement strand
TTGAAATTTCTAAACAATATGCCAATATAAATCCAGCAAAAATACAAGCTAACTAATTTAATGAGGAGAAAACAATAATGTCGCTAGAAACAAAGGAAAATATTTCAACTGCAAGAACTGTAGATACAGATATTGATGAAGGTCTACGTAAATATATGTTAAATGTTTATAATTACATGACAACGGGACTTCTATTAACGGGCCTTATTGCTTGGATTACGGCCCATTCACAAACAATGGTTAATTTAATATATGGAACCCCCCTACAATGGGTTGTAATGTTGGCTCCTCTTGGCTTTGTATTTTTTTTAAGTGCGCGGATTCATAAAATGAGTGTTCAATCCACACAAATCACTTTTTGGCTCTTTGCCGCAGTAATGGGCTTGTCACTCGCATCAATTTTTTTAGTTTTCACTGGCGTCTCAATTGCCAGGGTGTTTTTCATAACCGCTGGCACTTTTGCAGCCATGAGTATATATGGTTATACAACGAAAAAAGATCTTACTAATTTTGGTGCTTTTTTGTTTATGGGTCTATTAGGTATTATTGTTGCCTCAATTGTTAACATTTTCCTTGGAAGTCCAGCTCTGCATTTTGCTATTTCTATTATTGGTGTTTTGGTTTTTGTTGGGCTGACCGCTTATGATACGCAACACATAAAAACGATGTATGTTGAAAACGAAACAGCTGCAATTTCGGGCAAAAAAGCAATTATGGGATCACTAAGACTGTATCTTGACTTCATCAACCTATTTATCATGCTATTACATCTTTTTGGTAATAGGAGATAAGAAAACGATATTGTTCCTAACTCTTTAAACCCAATGTTTACTCCTCGCAGATCTTCAGGTCTGTCAAGATGTGCTCTTTTAACCCTGAGCACGTGCTATTTACATTTCTTGCATTCAGTAACTCAGTAGGAAGGAACTTATAAAATTGCCCCTGGTCCGTACCACGAAAATAGAGGCAAGAATAATTCTCTAATATATCTTCATAATCAATAGGTCCATCCATATTGCGTATACCTGGATTAGAGATTCTAAGTAAAAAATCTCTCACTTCTCCTTCTCGCACTCCATGTACCGAGAACCAAAAATCATTCTCTGGTATAATGCTCCTTAATTCCTTATTGAAAGACTGGCCAGCAAGATTATTTCCCCAATATAAAGCGAATGATTTGCTCGAAGCCCATGGGAAATAAATTCGCGCACATTGATCAAATTCATTATTATTAACCTTTATGCTGTCTTGATGATATGAAGAATGTTCCTTTGCGGAACGATAAACAGAGGACATCTGTAAAATCAACCCAATACCAATCAACATGATGGTAGTTTTAATTATTTTTTTTCTTAATGTATGATTAGAATTTTTAATCCAAAGTTCAAAGTTGATTGCGATAACGATAGCACTAAGCATTAACACAGGTATCAAATACAATGAACTGGGATTTTTCGCTATTAACAAAATCGAAAATATTTGCCCTAAAGTAATTCCTTTCAAGATTTTTAGATATTTTCTTTCACTGCTTAAAACGGACCCTTTCTGTAGTTTTGAAAATAAAAAATTAAATTTATGTAAAGTAAATAAGGAGAGGGCAATGGGAATGCACAACATCGGCCGACTTAATAAATCATAAAGATTATCTGGATATTCGTAAATGTTAATAATCGTTTTGAGCCCGGAGCCATAACTTTCACTACCCCAGAATAGAATTTTCATATACTCAAAAAATTGATCATAAACATCAAAAATTGCTGAAGTAAAAAAAAGAAAAGAAAATAAAACGGTCAATCCATAAAAGAGAAAATTAATCTTTTTGGTAAATAGAAACACCGGCACGATAAGCAAAGGGAAAAAAGTAACTTTTGTAGCTACACCAAAAGATCCCACCACCCCATAAAAGCATGCGACTTTATTAGAATTTTTCTCAGTAACCCCCGTCTTTAAAACATATAGAGTCAAAATTATGATTAACAAAGATGTGGTAATCAAGAGCGTCTCAGGTTTTAAGTGAGTCCCATGCCTAATAATTAAATGAGAAAATAAAGGACTT
>CAYMIQ010000215.1:0-2078 GCA_964390605.1 uncultured Rickettsiales bacterium | reverse complement strand
GCGATTCACCAATTAAGCTGGATACCAGTTGTTGGTGAAAAATCCCCTATTGAAGTTTTAGGACAATCCATGATCGGCTCTGCCGCCGATTCAGTGACACTGGCAATTAGTCTCATTGGTGTTATGGCTTTGTTTCTTGGACTTATGAAGGTTGCTGAGAAGGGGGGGTTGCTGGTGATTATCGCGAAAGTAGTGAAACCCTTAATGATCAGACTTTTCCCCGACGTCCCTGCTACGCACCCTGCTATGGGCGCTATGATCATGAACATTTCTGCAAATAGTTTAGGGCTCGGAAATGCAGCCACTCCTTTTGGGATTAGAGCCATGCAGGAACTGGATAAGTTGAACACCCACAAGGGGGTAGCGAACAATGCCATGGTGCTTTTTCTGGCGATCAACACCTCGAGTGTTACGCTGCTTCCAAGCGGTGTGATTGCTTTGCGGGCTGCGGCTGATTCCATGGATCCCGCAGGAATACTGCCGACGACATTATTTGCGACGATCTGTTCTACCATTACAGCGATTGTTATTGCGAAATTATTACAAAACTTTTGGTCATTGGATAAGGGAACATTCTCCTTTCAGACTTATGCGCGAACACAAAAGAAAAAGACAAACAAAGTCGAGAAAGGTGACTACCCTCTGTGGGTTAGTTATTTAGCTTTGCTGTCCCTGGTATCTCTAGTTCCTTTGACAATTCTATATGGCAGGGGAGTAGCTCCTTGGATTATACCTTCATTAATGATTCTTCTCCTTGGCTTTGGTTTTTTTCGTGGCGTTAGAATTTACGAGGCGTTTGTTGAAGGTGCCCAGGAGGGATTTAAGGTTGCCGTAAAAATTATTCCTTATTTGGTTGCGATTCTAGTTGCGGTTGGAATGTTTCGTGCAAGCGGAGCAATGGAGTTTTTGATTGGACCGATAGGAAGCGTGACCGGATCTTTCGGTTTACCAACTGACGCAATTCCAATGGCAATTCTAAGGCCTTTATCTGGATCGGGTGCGTACGGAGTCTTAGCTTCGATTATTCAGGACCCAAACATTGGACCGGATAGTTATGTCGGATATTTAGTAAGCACTCTTCAGGGTTCCACGGAAACAACGTTTTACGTTCTTGCTGTTTATTTTGGCGCTATTCAAATAAAGAAAATAAGGCACGCTTTATTTGCGGCCTTGTCAGCTGATGTCATGGGTATTGCTGCGGCTGTATTCATTTGCTCTTATCTATTCCTCAACTAGGCTTTCGTTAAACTTTTTTTCCAGATGTCTTGGCAGGCATTCTCAAACGTTCTTGCAAATTTTTCTCCGTCACAGAGAGGTGATTGCTGCATTTTCTTTCTTAAATCCAATCTAATCTTTTCAAGGCTTTGAATATCGCCGCTAAGGTTTTGCGCTATATTAATATAGTCTTCCCATGTTTCGGCAACTGTTTCGGTTAGCCCAACATTTGCAAGATGAGTTAACGAGTGGCGTGAGGCGAAAGTGTCTCCAGGTTTTGTAATTACAGGCACGCCCATCCATAGGGCCTCGCAAGTCGTAAGACCGCCTGAATAGGGGTGCGTGTCTAATGCAATATCTATTTGTGTGTATGCCTTTAAGGTATCTTCATGAGTAGAATTCCCCCAAAAAATAACCCTTTCTTTTTCTATGCCATATTTTTGAAAACAATCTAATACCCTTGTTTGATTATAAGCATCATCAAATGCACGATATTTTAGAAATAGTTTTGATTTTGTTACTTTCTGCAATATTTTGCCCCATGTTTCCAGTAACGGATCGTTCACTTTTGCAGGATTATTATACGAACAAAAGCTTATAAATTTATTTTTCTTTGCGGGGAGAGGGCCGCATTCTGGAGCATATTGTGGAGGCGCATAACAAATATAATCATTTGGCAACCTATATACTTTTTCTACATAAAAATTTTCATGATTTTCTAATATTTGAAACTTATCTGCGAAAATCCAGTTCATTGCTTTCATTCCGGTAGTTCCTACATATCCAGCCCAGGTCACCTGAACGGGTGATGGTCTCTGCGCAAACGTGAACAACCGGTTATTTGCCGTATGACCAACTAAATC
>CAYMIQ010000214.1:0-2112 GCA_964390605.1 uncultured Rickettsiales bacterium | reverse complement strand
CATTTGAAGATTTAGAATCAATATTTTTAATTCCTTCTGCGCCACCAATCACATCCTCAATAACCTGGGTAACTTCTTGATCAATAATAGGTGCAGCTGCAGATTTGTAATCAACTTGAATCTGAACTACAGGAGGTTGTAAACCTGATGGAAGTTCCCTAACAGGAAGTTTCCAAAAAACAAAAATTCCAAATACAATTAATATAAGTGAAAATACCGATGAAACAACCGGTCTTCTTATACTTAGATCAGTGATAAACATTTTAATATGTTCTCTAGTTTTTTATCGGTTTTATTTTTAAACCCGGTCTAACTTTTTTAAGACCTTCTGCTACGATTATATCGCCTTTTTCTAACCCAGAAATTATTTCAAGATTTGCTAAGTTTCTTAATCCAATTTGTATCTCAGTTTTTTTTACCGTATTATCTTCTAAAACCTTATAAACGTAAACCTTACTACCTTCTAAAATTACACTTGTATCTGGCACACTTAGGGAATTTCTTTCATTACATTTAATTTTTACTGATAAAAGAGCTCCAGGTATAAGTTCTGATTCATCGTTAATTATTTTTATTCTTATCGATAAACTCCTAGTATCAGCATTAATCCGACTGGCAATAGAATCTATTTCTCCTTCGTATATTTTGTTTTTATATCCTGAAAAACTGGCTTCAATGGGTAACCCCTTTTTTACAACCGAGGAATAAGTTTCTGGTATGTTTAGATCTGAAAAAATAATTGACGTATCTTCTATATTAATAACTATTGAACTTTTAGATACCTCTAAATCATTTGAAAAATCCCTTTTTCCTACTATCCCATCAAATGGTGCAAGAATATTTCTTGATTTAAGTTTAGCAATAATTTCACCTTTCTTTACTTTTTTATTAAACTCAATCGGCGATAAAACTTGATATTTTTCTATATTATAAGCTCTTGTTTTGTTCGGAATTGCAGTTCCAAACGTCTCTATTTTTTCAGTAAAGTTAAAGTTATTTACAGTTGTAACGATTATTCCCGGCGGAGGTCTTTTGCCAAATTTTTTACTGAAATGTGCTCCCATCATTTGACGCCCTACTATTACAATAGCAATGATTAAGAAAAAAATTATTATAACCGAAACAATTTTGGTTGATCTTTTCATTTATGTAATTTTACCGTATTCGCTCCATGAACCATCATAAATTGTGGGAGAATAATTATCATGTATTAATCTAAACGCCATAGCTAATACTGAAGCAGTAACTCCAGATCCGCAAGTAAATACGGGTTTTTTTGATTTGTTTAATCCAGTTTTTTCAAATATTTTGATCAAATCTTCTTTATTCTTAAATGTATTATTTGCTTTGTTTATACATTCAATAAAAGGAAGATTTTTTGAATTTTTTATATGTCCACTTCTTAAGCCTGGCCTGGGCTCAGGTTCTGATCCTTCAAAACGTTTTTTGTTTCTTGCGTCTATAAGCTCAAACTTTTGGTCTATAATGTTTTCTTCAATCTCCTTTATATTTTTAACTAAATCTTTTTGTTCATTAGCTAAATAGTTACTTTTCTTAATTGGTTTAATTTTTTTTGAAATAATTTTATTTTCTAATTTCCACTTTTTTAAACCTCCATTTAAAACTGATAATTTTTTTGAATTATGGCCAAAATAAAAAAAACTAAACCAACATCTACAAGCTGAAAATACATCAGAATTATCATAAATAACAATTTTGTCTTCGTTGTTAATTCCAAGTTCAGAAACTATTTTTTGAAAGTAACTAGCTTTTGGAAGCATGTGGGGTAGATCAGTATTTGGCTCAGAATTTTTATCTATATCAAAGAAAATAGCTTCTGGAATATGTTCTTCTAAATATTCATTGTATCCATCTCTTTGCGTTAAAGGCATATGCCAGGAACAATCTATAATTTTTACTTTACTTAAATTTTCATTAAGCCAATTAGTTGATACTAATGTCATTAGAGATTTTTTTTTTGAAAATATTTTTGGTGATATTCTTCAGCTTTACAATAATTTTTTTCTTTTGATATTTTTGTAACTACTTTTCCATCTAATTTTTTGTTTATTTCATTTAACACTTTTTCGGCAATCTTTTTTTCCTCGTCAG
>CAYMIQ010000213.1:0-2114 GCA_964390605.1 uncultured Rickettsiales bacterium | reverse complement strand
CTCATCAGCGTTATAACAAAGCATGAATTGGTTCTTCTGATCATAGGCGGACTGTTTGTTTTAGAAACTATATCTGTAATAGCACAAGTATTATCATTTAAATTAACCGGAAAAAGAATCTTCACAATGTCACCCCTGCATCACCATTACGAGCAAAAGGGATGGAAAGAACAAACAATAGTGATTCGTTTTTGGATTATTGCCACTATTTTGGGATTAATCGGATTAGCAACTCTAAAGCTTAGGTAATTCAGTGATCATTCCACACTCACTTGCAGGAAGAAAAGTTGCTATTCTGGGGTTAGGAAAATCTGGTCTACTCGCAGCGCAAGCTTTAAACAAGAGTGGTTGTAATTTTGTGGCCTGGGATGATGAAAAAAAAACAAGGAATCAGGCAAAAAAGTATCGCATACCTATTAAAAATTTAATTAAATGCGACTTCAAAAAAATAGATATTCTTATTCTAAGTCCTGGGATTCCCCTCAATTTTCCCACTCCCCACCCGGTTGTAAAAAGAGCAATCTCCGCTAGATGTAAGATAATGAGCGAAATGGATCTATTGGCAGACAATGTAGAAAAAGCAAAATTTATCGGAATCACGGGAACAAATGGGAAATCAACGGTAACGGCGTTGTTGGGTGCAATATTTTCAAATAGCGGCCTAAATACAGAAATCGGGGGAAATATTGGCTATCCGTCGTTAGGTTTAAAAAAATTAACTCAAAACGGAGTGTACGTTCTAGAGGTCTCTTCTTATCAATTAGACTTGCTATCTTCAATAAAATTTAACATAGGTATCTTAATTAACATCAGCCCCGATCATATCTCGTGTCATGGTAATTTTAGAATTTATGTAAAAATTAAGGAAAATATTTTTCAAAACCAAGAATACCAAGATTTTGGAATTATCGGAATCGATGATCAAGTCAGCTACAAAATTTACAAAAAACTAAAAAAAGCAAAACAACAAAAGGTGGTTCCAATATCAAGCAACAAAAGAGTTGCCGGAGGCGTGTACTGGTCAAAAGGTTGGCTAATCAGTGATATAGAATCAAAGAAGGAAAAAATTATTAATATTCAAAGACTTAGAAGTATTACAGGTTCACATAATTTGCAAAATATTGCTGCTGCAGTAGCTGCAGCCTTGTGTTTCAAGATTGATAAGCAAGCCATCATATCCAACATAGTAAAATTTAAAACCCTTCCTCACAGACAAGAAAATATATCGAAAAGAGGGGGAATCAGTTTTATTAATGACAGCAAAGCCACAAATATTGATTCCACACTGCAAGCGCTTGCAAATTATCAAAATATATTTTGGATCGCTGGAGGGGAATCAAAGGGTGAAAATTTCAGGGAAATAATTCCTTTTCTGAAAAACGTTAAACATGGTTTCTTCCTAGGCAAGACAAGTAATCAGCTACATACAGCACTTAAAAAGAAGCTAAGATCAACCCAGGTCAATGATTTAGAGGCTGCAACTGCCCAAGCATATGCCATGGCTAAGAAAAATCTTAAAAGAAACAAAGGAAAACAAATGTCAGTACTCCTCTCTCCTGCTTGCTCCTCTCTAGATCAATGGAAAGATTTTGAAGAATGATGTTTTTTTAAAAAAATTTTGAAGAAAGAGGAGATGCCTTTAAAAGAATAGTCAAAAAACTGTTAAAGCAAAGTAAGTTTGATAAATAATGTTTGCAAGAACTGATAAAAGCGTTACAGGCAAATGGTGGTGGACGGTAGATAAGTGGAATTTAACAGCAATCATTTTACTAACGATAATAGGGTGCCTTTTAATACTGTCAGCTAGCCCATCAGCTGCTCTGCGGCTAGGCAGTGCAGACTCTCTTTATTTTATAAAGAAACATCTTATTTTCCTACCAGTAGCTTGGTTCGTGCTGTGCGGATTTTCAATGATGCAGCCCAAAAAGATTCTAACCATCAGTGGAGTAATGTTTACATTATTCGTTCTTTTGACATTTATAACCATAATTTATGGTCAAGAAATAAAAGGGAGTAAACGGTGGCTTCAGCTAGGAATGCTAAGCATACAACCAACGGAATTCTTGAAACCAACATTTGCAATAATAACTGCATGGTTGTTGTCTCTGTACTTC
>CAYMIQ010000212.1:0-2122 GCA_964390605.1 uncultured Rickettsiales bacterium | reverse complement strand
AATTCCGATCATGCTGATTAGTGCGGCAAGAAAAATTAAAAAAGAAAAGAAAAAGTAGTTTCTTCATAATGTGCCGCCTCTCATTAATCGAGGTGCGCTTTTGCCAGCCGATACGGCTTTCTTGACAAAAAATTTCTTCAGTACAGAGAATTGATCAACAAGATCTAATCCCAAATTTCTAAAAACTTTTAACATCATAGAGCGATTTGAAAAAAGCCTATTTATTCCATGAGTAAATAAAACCATCGCCTGCGCGTCAGTGTTTCTAGAATTTTCATAATCTTGTAACATTTGCGCATTTCCAAGATCTAATCCTAATTTTAAAGAATCAGACAAAGTTTCACTTAAAGCCGCAACATCTCGAAGTCCTAAATTTAAACCCTGGCCAGCAATAGGGTGGATCGTGTGAGCCGCATCTCCAATAAGAACAAGTCTAGAAAGAACATAACGGTCTGCCATATATAATTTTAATGGATACACAAACCGTGATCCATATGACTGTATATTGCCAAACTGTGATCCTATTTTATTTTGCAGGATATTATCAAAAGAACTCTTGCTAAGACTTTGAAAAAAATTTTTTGATTCTTTTTTTTCTACCCAAACAATGGATGAGTGAAATTTCTTTTTACTTTGAGATCTCAATGGAAGAACAGCTAATGGTCCTGAAGGAAAAAATTTCTCAATAGCAATACCATTGTGTGGTTTCGTGTGTAGAATATTGCTGACAATAGCAATTTGATGATAATCAAAATGTCTCACTTTAATATTAGCAATCTCGCGAATTATTGAATTTCTACCATCAGCAGCAACAACAATTGAGGAGCGCAGTTCTTTTCCTGATAAAAGTTTAACTGATGGAGAATCGCTTAAGTTGATACTTTGGACTTTATCTCCAAAAAATAAATCAACTTTTTTAGTTCTCTCAAGATGATCGAAAGTAACTTTAGTAAGATTTAAATTTTCCACCATGTATCCAAATGGATGGTCATAAAAATCCGATGAGGCAAAGTCTAATAAAGTCGGACTTTGTTGCTCAAAAACGTGAATATCAACTATAGGCTGCGAGAATTGAGCCAGTGAACGCCAGATTTTCAGAAAACTAAGCAACTGTATTGAAGAAAATGTTAGAGCAATATTTTTTCCATTATCGGCTGAAGCAATGATTTCTTTTGGGCTTTTTTTATCAATAACCGCAACCCTAACACCCAAAGTAGAAGCAGTGCGAGCAAACAACATGCCTATTAAACCTGCGCCTACTACAATAACATCATACTTCCTCTGCATCATAACCCCTATAAATGCTTAAAATATAGGCAAATAACTTTTTATGCATATTTTATAAGCTTTTTTCTAAGAACCCAACACCAAAATAATAAGTCTTTTATAACTCTAAGTAATTGTTTTAAAAAGAATATATTCAGTTACAAGCTAAATGGCACGTATCTTGTATATATAATAAATATTTAATCGAAACAAGGAAGGATTAGCACTATGAAACTTGTCTCAGCCTATATTAAGCCTTTCAAACTTGATGATGTAAGGGAGGCCTTAACAAAAATAGGAGTCAAAGGTTTAAGTATTACCGAGATTAAAGGTTTTGGTAGACAGAAGGGGCAAACAGAAATTTACAGAGGAGCGGAATACACTGTAAATTTTTTGCCTAAAATCAAAATCGAGACTCTTGTTGATGATAAAACAGTAAAAAAGGTAGTAGAAGCAATTCTAACCGCTGCCAAAACTGATCGCATCGGAGATGGAAAAGTTTTTGTAACAAAAGTCGAAAATGCAATCAGAATCAGAACCAGAGAATCTGGGTCAAAAGCTTTATAGAAAATTAGGAGAAGTAACTATGAAAAATACAATAAAAAACATAGAAAGTAACTTAATTACTCTCTATAATTATGAACCAAAATTGTTTAATGGGGGAATGTCATGGATGCCTTAAACTCGGGCGATACAGCCTGGATATTAACTTCCACCGCTTTAGTACTTCTTATGACTATGCCGGGTCTTGCTCTTTTTTACGGCGGATTAGTCAGATCTCGCAATGTAGTATCGGTGCTCATGCATTGCTTTGCTATATGTGCACTTGCTTCAATTCTATGGCTCGTTTGTGGAT
>CAYMIQ010000211.1:0-2154 GCA_964390605.1 uncultured Rickettsiales bacterium | reverse complement strand
AGCAGAATGAGGACTCATTCAGAAATATAATCATTAACGAATACATCAACATTGCTCATTCTTTCTTTCACGGCAAGGAGCCAGCCTTCATTAATGCTATACTGGATAAGGTTTCTAAGAGTGAGCTTTTACGATGAAAGAATTTAAATGGATAAAAAAATTTTTTTCCCCGCTTTGTAAGAATGGAGTCAACGAATCCTTTCTGGACAATGATGCGGCACTGCTTAAGCTATCCTCTCTAAAAAATCTTGTTGTGACTACAGATTCGTTGGTAGAAAAAATCCATTTTGATTCTAAGGATAATCCCCAGTTGATTGCAAAAAAATTAATCAGGATAAATCTTTCTGATCTTGCTGCTATGGGATCTTCACCAATAGCTTATTTACTCAATCTAGCATTACCTAAAAAGATTACCAATAGATGGCTAGATCGCTTTTCTTTGGGTTTGCGGGAAGATCAAGAAAAATACAATATTTTTTTAGCTGGAGGAGATACTGTTGCAACTAGAGGGCCAGTTGTTTTATCGATCACAGCATTTGGTTCTAATCAAAAGGGACTTTGTCACAAGAGATCAGGAGCCAAGGTAGGGGATTCTATTTTCGTATCTGGCACCATTGGTGACTCAGCGCTAGGTTTGCTTTCGATGAAAAAAAGAATTTCAATTCCCAAAAAGAATAAAGATTATTTAGCTCAACGATATCTTCTCCCAGAACCAAGAATATTTCTTGGAAAAGCTTTATTATCAATCGCAAACTCTGCTATCGATATTTCTGATGGATTGAGTCAAGATATCAATCATATTTGCATGAATTCCGGCATAGGTGCAAAGTTATTCTTCTCTAAAGTTCCTATATCACCATCCGCAAGAATTTTTCTTGAGAAATATCCAAAATTTAAAGAAAAGATATTGAATGGTGGCGATGATTACGAAATTGTTTTTACCGCGAATGCTAAGTGCGAGTCAAAAATTCAAACGATTTCGAAGAAAAGTAATGTTAAGATCACTAAGATTGGCCTAATGACAAAGGATCAAAGGCTTAAAATTTTAGACGATCAAGGTAATGCGATAAAAATTAAACATTTGGGTTACCAACATTTTTAATTTCTTTGTTGCGATATCTATTTTTTCTTGTAATCTTCATTATCTTTGAGATTTTGGACGTCTAGTTGGGGAGCAAGTTGTGATTGAAATTCATCAATTTATTATTTTATCTGCAGTTGCCGCTTTGGTTTTTGGCGGTATTGCTATTAAGACAATCTTTTCTGCTAGTGACGGATCTGCAAAGATGCGTGAAATATCTCTTGCGATTCAAGAAGGTGCTAGCGCTTATTTAAACAGGCAGTATAAAACTATAGCTGTCGTAGGGATAGCGATTGCCATTATTCTTGCGATTACTTTAAATACTCTTTCGGCGCTTGGATTCTGTATCGGCGCTTTGCTTTCAGGGTTAACAGGATACATAGGCATGCACGTTTCAGTGAGAGCTAATGTTAAAACTGCCAATGCTGCCCAAAGCTCTCTGCAGCAGGCATTAACTATAGCCTTTAGATCTGGTGCTGTGACTGGAATGCTTGTTGTGGGATTGGGCCTTCTGGGTGTTGCAGGCTATTATTTTTTCCTTTTAGGGTATTTCGGCGTAAGCACAGAACAGAACACAAGGCATATTTTGGAATCGTTGGTTTCGTTAAGTTTTGGAGCATCATTAATTTCAATTTTTGCGAGACTTGGCGGAGGTATATTTACTAAGGGGGCTGATGTTGGTGCTGATCTCGTTGGAAAGATTGAAGCCGGTATACCTGAAGATGATCCAAGAAATCCAGCCGTGATAGCAGATAATGTTGGTGATAATGTTGGCGATTGTGCTGGTATGGCTGCAGATTTATTTGAAACCTATGCCGTTACTGTGGTGGCATCTATGCTTCTTGCATCTATTTTCTTCCCCGGAAGTGATTCAATGATGATATATCCACTTCTGATCGGTGCCGTTTGTATTCTTTCTTCCATTTTCGGAACATTTTTTGTCAGATTGGGTTCAAGTAAAAATATAATGAATGCTCTTTATAAAGGGTTAATTGTTTCCGCTCTCTTCTCAGGAATTCTTATTTACTATGCTACCAGTCATCTTATAGGAATTGAGGCATTAATCGCAGGTA
>CAYMIQ010000210.1:0-2174 GCA_964390605.1 uncultured Rickettsiales bacterium | reverse complement strand
CACGAAATTGAGAAAAAACTTAAAAAAACATCTCTAAGGAGCGTGAATGATGTTCGGAAGCTTAGCTATCCCATTGTTAACTTTTCCAAGGGTATGCGAAAGAGGAATTTAGAGTTGAAATCTTTTTTATCTAAATATTTTTATAAACATGATAAAGTAAACAAAATGTCCGATCAAGGAAGGGAAGTGGTTGAAGATTTATTTGATTATTTCATGAATGAATCTGATCGACTTCCGTTCAACCACCAAGAATCTGAGATTGAACAGCTGCCTAGGCTGATTGCGGACTATATTGCTGGAATGACTGACCGGTATGCTTTACAGCAACACAAAATATTTTGTGAATAAAAAATGAGCTTTTACAGGAAAATTGAAGATCAGCTTGTGTCTATCATTAAAGATTTAGATTTTGCTAAACCGAATCCAAAAAATTTACTCGATGGATTAAGCGTCGAGCAGGTTAAAGACAAAAAGCATGGGGATTTAGCCACGAATGTTGCCATGATCATGTCGGGCAAACTTAATATGCCTGCAAAAGAGATTGCAGAAAAGATATCAAAAAATATTCAAAAAATCACCAATGTAGAATCAGTTTCAATTGCTGGTCCTGGCTTTATTAATATTAAGATGAAAAAAACTTTTTGGTTCGAGCAACTTGCTCAAGTGTTGGTGCAGGGAGAAGATTACGGGAAATCAAAATCTGGGAAAAATGAGAAAATAAATATAGAATTTGTATCTGCAAATCCTACAGGACCTATGCATATTGGGCATGCACGAGGGGCTGTTATTGGCGATGTTTTAGCATCGATATTTGAGAGCGCCGGATATAGCGTAACTCGTGAATTTTATATCAATGATTCTGGATCTCAAATTTATAACTTATCTTGCTCTGTTTATTATCGCTATCTCGAAAGTCTCGGATCAAAGCCCCCACAACCCCCCGATGGCTTCTATCCAGGAGAATATCTAATTGCATTAGCCCGGAATCTCAAAAAAGCACTGGGGAGCAAATTGCAGAATGCAAAAGAGAGCGTTTGGTTACCTAAGGTTCAGGCATTTGCCATTGAAGAGATTTTGGATCTCATAAAATCAGATTTAAGGAATTTAGGAGTAGAATTTGATCAATTCATCTCTGAAGCATCTCTATTAAAAACCAGGAGTGTGGACAAAGCGATTAAAAAACTTAAGGAAAAAAATCTAACTTATATGGGGAAACTTGATGCTCCCAAGGGGCGTTCTGACGAAGAACAGGCACAGCATCCTCAATTACTTTTCAGATCGACTCGCTTTGGTGATGATATGGACAGGGCTTTGAAAAAACAAGATGATAGTTGGACCTATTTTGCAAGCGATATTAGTTATCATCTTAATAAGTATGAGCGTGGATTTGATCGTATGATTAATATTTGGGGTGCTGATCACGGCGGATATGTGAAAAGAATCAAGGCGGCAATTCGAGCCCTGACTGATGACAAGGGGTCTCTTGACATACTGCTATGCCAACTAGTTAAACTACAAGAAGGCAGTAAACCGATAAAAATGTCAAAAAGAGAAGGGAACTTTATAAGCCTAGATGAGGTTGTTAAAAAAGTGGGCAAAGACGTTTTGCGCTTCATAATGTTAACAAGAAAAAATGATGTATCATTAGATTTTGATTTCAAGAAAGTTATGGAAAAAACAAAAGATAACCCTGTTTTTTATGTTCAATATGCACACGCCAGATGCCATTCGGTTTTTCGTATGGCAAAAGAAGTATTGCCAGATATCGTGTTCTCAAAAGAAGAGCTAGTTAAAGCAAAGTATGATTTACTTAAAAATGATGCCGAGATTTCATTAATTAAATTACTTGCTGAATGGCCTAATATTTTAGAAAAGAGTCGAAAAAATCTGGAACCACACAGATGTGTATTCTTCTTACATGATTTAGCGTCTCTGTTTCATTCGTGGTGGAATATGGGTAAGGATAATGGAAAGTTAAGATTTATTATCCCCGAGAATGTTGAGCTAACAAAAGCAAGGATGTCTTTAATATATGCGGTAATGACAATAATTTCTTCCGCTTTAAAAATATTTGGTGTACAACCAGTAAAAGAGATGCATTGATGACTGATCGCGATTCTATTAACCAATCAACAAAGCCCCCTGATTTTCTAGAGGCAGACAGAGAATCGGAT
>CAYMIQ010000209.1:0-2184 GCA_964390605.1 uncultured Rickettsiales bacterium | reverse complement strand
ATATACAACAAAAAAGAAAACACTATGATATTCTTGATGGCAGTAACCATAAAATTTAAATCTAGAGATATGAAGATTGTTTCTTATAAAACTAATTAAAGATATAAAAGACATTTCAACCAGCGGCAATCTAAAAAGAGATCTAAATATTTTAGGCCTAACTTCAGATTCACGAAAAATCAAGCCAGGCTTTCTATTTATCGCTCAAAAAGGTGGGGTTTATGATGGGGAAAAATTCATATCCAAAGCTATAAAGGCTGGTGCAGGAGCAATACTTACAAAGAACGCCCCGAAGAAACCCGACAACCAGCGTGTACCGATCTTGACAAGCGGTACCCCTAGAAAGTGCGCAGCCTTATTAGCAGCAAAATTTTATTCCTTTCAACCAAAAAACATAGCTGCAATCACAGGAACTAATGGCAAAACTTCTGTAGTTAATTTTTTGTCCCAGATATGGAAAAAGTTGGGCACAAAATCGGCAACTTTAGGAACTCTTGGTTTTGTATCAGAAAGATCTAACTTTAATACATCACTGACTACGCCTGATCCAATCTTTATTCACAAAAATCTTGTGAAGTTAAAAAAAGATAAAATAAACTTCCTTGCACTTGAGGCTTCAAGTCATGGTATTGAGCAAAACAGAATCGACGGTCTCAATATAAATACAGCAGCTTTTACGAATTTAAGCCACGATCATTTGGACTATCATAAAAATATAAAAAATTATTTTGCAGCAAAGAAAAGGCTTTTCGAAGAGGTCATTCAAGAAAGATCTAATGTAATCTTAAATGTTGATTCCGGAGTCTTTAACGATCTCTTAAAAGTATGTAAAAGAAGGAAACATAAAATCATTACTTATGGTCAGAAAGCGGGAGACCTGCGGTTCATCAATTCTCGCAACTATAAGAAAGGGCAAATTTTCAGCTTCTCTGCCTTTGGAGAAACATTTGAAACCAATGTGCCATTGTTTGGAAAATTTCAATTGAAAAACCTTCTGTGCGCAATGGGTATAGCGATCTCTTATAATCACGATATTAAAAAAATAGTTAATGTAATACCAGCCCTTACGTCCGTGAAGGGGCGCTGTCAATGCATTGCACAACATCCTAATGGTGCTCACGTTTATCTAGATTATGCACACACACCAGAGGCGCTTAAGGCAATACTCATTGACCTAAGCTCAACAACCACGATGGGAAAACTCTACGTCGTGTTTGGGTGTGGGGGAAATCGAGATAAAAACAAAAGAAGCACTATGGGTAAAATCGCCTCACAATTCAGTGATGGTGCGTTTATTACCGATGATAACCCAAGAAATGAAAATCCAAGAGCAATAAGAAGACAAATACTTGCCGGATTTTCGCCACAAAAAAAGGCAATGGTAAAAGAAGTTGATAAACGTCAAAAGGCCATAAAAGTCGCTATTAATCAATTACATAGTGAAGACTCCCTGGTCATTGCAGGAAAGGGACATGAAGATTATCAAATTATCGGAGAAAAAAAATACAAATTTAGTGACGCAAATATAATAGAGCAAGAAATTAAAAAGATTGAAAAAGAACATAAAATCAAAAAAACTTTGGGACAGTAAGGAAATTGCCGCTGCACTGAGTGCGCAAAACACAACCCATTGGGTGGCGTCCGGTATTTCTATTGATAGCAGGAGAATAATTAAAGGAGATTTATTCATTGCTATTGCCGGAGCAAAATTTGATGGAAATAAATTTACCCACGATGCCCTGATAAAAGGCGCTGTAGCAGCGATTGTTAGTCATGATCCTAAGGACTTTAAAGAAAAAAAACCTGTTATAATTTTTCGAAATACAGCTCTAGCGCTAAAAAAAATAGGTGAATTCGCTAGAGCAAGAACTAAAGCCAAAATAATTGCTGTCACAGGAAGTGTTGGAAAGACCACAACAAAAGAATTATTAAGGGAAATTCTGGAAAAGGAAGGCCCAACAACCTCTACTATCGGAAACCTAAATAACCAAATTGGTCTACCACTAAGCCTATCAAGAATGCCAAAAGAAAGTGCCTTCGGAATTTTTGAGCTAGGCATGAATAGACCTGGAGAAATATCAAAGCTAACGAAAATAGCAAAGCCTGATATTGCGATAATAACAAATGTAGAAAAAGCGCATTTGAAATTTTTTAAGAGCTTCAAAGAAGTTGCCTTAGCAAAAT
>CAYMIQ010000208.1:0-2215 GCA_964390605.1 uncultured Rickettsiales bacterium | reverse complement strand
ACCCTTATCCATAAAAAAAAATGTAGATGCTGTTTTTTTTAATCCAAGAACAAGTTATTTAGAGGAAACATTTCCCAATAGTCAAAAAAAACTAATTAGTGGAAAAGTTGATTTCTTCAAAGGGAAATATCAAATTATCCATCCCGACTATGTTGTTGATCCAGAGAGTGTAGAAGAAATACCTCAACTAGAACCTATATACCCCACAACAAAAGGTTTGACACAGAAATTACTGCGTAAATCGATAACCTGGAGTCTCGATCAATTACCTAATTTACCGGAATGGATAGATCGTGATTTGCTGATGAAAAAAAATTGGATTTCTTGGAAAAATAGTCTTGTCAAATCGCACAATGTAAGTACTGATTCGGATCTCTTTATATCATCGTCTAATAGGGCGCGATTGGCTTATGATGAGCTCCTAGCTAACCAGTTAGCTATAGCTATAATACGCAGAGACATGAAAATCCGTCCTGGAAAAAGAATTACAAGTAAAAAAATTATGCAAAATACAATAATCCAGTCTCTACCATTTAAGTTGACAGACTCTCAAAAACTAGCATTAAAAAAAATAGAGTCAGAAATATCTAGCGAAAAAAGAATGATTCATCTGCTCCAAGGTGATGTTGGAAGTGGAAAAACAATAGTCGCTCTACTTTCCATGTTGACAGTTATAGAGGCTGGTTACCAGTGCGTACTAATGGCTCCAACAGAAATTCTTTCTAGACAACATTATTCCACTTTTAGCAAGTTTCTTAAAAATAGTAATATCACTTTGTCTCTCATCACTGGGGGTGAAAAAGAGAATATACGAAGAAAAAATCTTGATAATTTAATATCTGGAAAGGCGCAAATTATTATTGGTACACATGCATTATTTCAGGAGAGTGTCGGTTTTAAGAATTTAGGATTAGTGGTAATAGATGAGCAACAAAGATTTGGGGTGCATCAAAGATATCTATTAGCTACCAAAGGAAAAAAAATTAACGTACTTGTTATGACAGCTACTCCGATCCCAAGAACCTTAACCTTAGCAGCCTTTGGTGACATCAATGTTTCTTCGCTTCATGAAAAACCTTCTGGTCGAAAAGATGTGGTAACTAAAGTAGTTCCGATTTCTAGATTTCAGAATATTATTTCAGCAATACAGAACAGAATCAAAGATGGTCAAAGAACATATTGGGTTTGCCCTTTAATTGAGGAATCGGAAACATTAAATTTAGTAAATGTAAAAAGACGTTTTGATAGCTTGAAAAAGATTTTCGGCCAAAAAGTTGGCTTGATTCACGGGAAACTAAAATCTGCTGAAAAGGAATCGGCAATGAAGAAATTTATTGATGGTAAAATTAATCTGATTGTATCGACCACTGTTATAGAAGTTGGTGTTGATATTCCAGAAGCAACAGTGATTGTGATAGAGCACGCGGAAAGATTTGGCTTATCTCAATTGCATCAATTAAGAGGGAGAGTTGGCAGAGGTAGGGACGAGTCTCTTTGCATATTAGTCTACGACCCTCCCCTAGCGACTACAGCAAAAACTAGATTACAGGTGCTACGGGAAACAAATGATGGATTCCATATTGCTGAAGAGGATTTGCGATTAAGAGGTTCAGGAGAGATGCTTGGGGTTAAGCAAAGTGGATTTCCAGAATTCTTTTTTGCCGATATCGCAAAACATCAAGACTTAATAGAAAGTGCCAATAGTGATGCAAAAAAAATATTAAAAATAGATCCTGATCTTAAAACCAAAAGGGGTATTGCGTTGAGGCACTTACTGTATCTTTTTGAAAAAGATACCGCTATAAAATACTTACATTCAGGTTAAGACTTCTTTTTTCCTGTGTCACTTGGCGTGATAATCCCTGCGGAAATAATCATTTTAATTCCCTGATCTACTGACATTTTAAGGGGCCTGATATCCTTTTTTGGCACAAACAAAAGAAAGCCAGAGGTTGGATTCGGTGTCGTTGGTAAAAATACATTTACCATTGTCTCCTTGGTAACTTTCTGAACCTCGCCTTTTGTGGATCCGGTTAAAAATCCCATAGCCCAAGATCCCTTCCTTGGGTACTCAATTAACACTACTTGTCTAAAAGCATCTGATTGTTTTTTAAGTACGGTGCCAAAAATTTGTTTTATTGCTGTATATATACCTCTAATGACAGGAACGCGCCCTAGAATTTTCTCCCCAAATCTGACAATTATTCTTCCTAGG
>CAYMIQ010000207.1:0-2217 GCA_964390605.1 uncultured Rickettsiales bacterium | reverse complement strand
ACCACTTGTTGATCGAGCAAAACGGGCAAGATTAGCTGCAATACCTGGAATTCCTCCGAAGAAAGTCTAGCTTATTTACAATATTTTAATACTACCTGTGCAGCATTAAAACTCGCGGGCTTTTTATTCTTTTTTATTTTTTTTAAAATATCGACGATAGAGGAAATTTGTTGAGACTTTGTTATTTTATCAGAGATCAATGAATCTAAAGCGCTAAATAACCTATTAGGCTGACATTTTTCTTGAAGAAATTCAGGAATAATTTCCCTCCTTGCAACAATATTTATAATCGTAACAAAATTTACTTTTGCAAATAATTTAATTGCTCTAAAGGTAATTGAGTTTAATTTGTATGCAACCACATGTGCTTTTCTCAGGAAAGACAACTCTAAGGAAATAGTTCCAGATGTAGCCAGGGCTATATCCGATGATTTAATGGCTAAATCTTTTTGGCTAGGATCTGTAACCAAGCAATAAGGTGTCTTTAGTTGATTTAAAAATCTTTTAACCCACAATTTAGTTCTCGGCACAATAGGAATTATTAAGGATAATTTTGGGTATTTATCTTCTAACAATCTTATAGTTTTTAGATAAATGGGCATTAACTTCATAATCTCACTCTTTCTAGATCCTGGTAACAAACATAATGAAGGGCCACCCTGGATCTTGTGACGATTCTTAAAGACTTTTAAAGAATTTGGACGAACTGGTTCTTTATCAAAAATAGGGTGACCAACAAATGTAGTTTTTAACCCATGTTGCTTAAAATACTTTGCCTCAAAGGGAAAGAGTGTCATGAGGTGATTCACTACCTTAGCAATCTTTTTAGATCTACCCTCTCTCCATGCCCAAACCGCCGGAGCAACATAATGAACAATGGGGATATTTTTTGTGAGAGAATCTTGTTTTAAGCGTTTCCCTAATCGAAAAGAAAAATCGGGAGAATCGATCGTTACCACAACATCTGGCAAAGTTTTTTTGATTGCGTCTACCGTTTGGTTCAATCTTTTAAGCAATTTTGGTATATGGGGCAGAATCTCACCAAGACCCACTAAGGACAAATCTTCTATAGGAAATAAACTTCTCAAGCCCTGGGCCCTCATGTGCTTTCCACCAATCCCAGCAAAAGAAAGTTCGTGTCTCAAAGATTTGAGATGTTTCATTAATTCCCCACCTAATGCATCTCCTGAAGGCTCACCGGAAATAATAAAGACAGGGGCCCTTGTAATTTTTTCTTTCTTTATTTCACACACCAACTAAAAAGAAATGATTTTTATTCGCGTGTGCAATGATTTGTTTTTCATCAATAATGACTGTAGATTTTTCCTGGACAGCAATACCTTTTAGGCCAGCACTAATGGATTTTTTAACAGTTTCCATGCCTATAGTAGGAAGATCGACGCGCTTATCTTGGGCAGGTTTCCCAATTTTTACCAAAACACCACCGCTTCCATTTAATTTAAACTTTCCATATCTTTTAATCAAATGGTCAGTACCCTCAACAGCTTCTACGCCAACAACAATCCCTTGTTGAATAATTACAGATTGTCCTATATCTAATTTCCCTATAGATCGAGAAACTTTCAGTCCAATTTTAATGTCTTGATTCGCCAAACGATCTGGATGACACCTACCGTAAACTCCTTTTTTTGCTAATGCATTTGCTAAAATTTTTTGAATTCCCACTACCTTAAAACCCAATTCTTCTATTCCCTGAATCAGGAGTGAAAACATTCTTCCATCACCAACTGTTTTTTTGCCAAAAAGTGTAGTCTTGATGATTCTTTTCAGAACTTTGGCGGTAGTTAAATCAGGTCTTATTTGCAAAAAAGAGGGTCTTCTCACAGATCCCGCCATAACAATTTCCTTAACTCCTCTGTCTCGAAGCTCTCTAAATGCTCCGCCTATATTTCTTAAGTCTGCCCACATATGAGGAATACCCTTGACAATCCTAGGGCTGGCTTCTTTTTGTATCGCAATCACAAAGAAGTCTCTTTCATTCGATTTACAGGCATGAATTAGATAGCTTGGGAGCTTGCCTTTCCCTGCAATAATACCGAGCTTAGGCTGCATGTTCTATTTCTGGTTGGCATACTGATCTTGATGAATCTTTTCTAATAAAAGAGACAATCTCCATGACTGGTTCATTATCTAGAAACATCTTTGCAACATCCTCGACTCTTTCTGCTAAAGTTCCTTCTTGGGCAAATAGCAATC
>CAYMIQ010000206.1:0-2219 GCA_964390605.1 uncultured Rickettsiales bacterium | reverse complement strand
AGGTCTGGTGTAGATCTCGTTACTATAATACACCGTATATAAATTCTTCGACCGACTTCCAAGCGCGATTAATTAAAAAAGGTTTAGAGGAAAAACAAATTCTAGATTTTGGTTACCAAAAACGATTTCTCCAGTCTGTTCCTGATAAATTCTTTACCGAAACTGGATTAAATTGGAAGGAAAATTTTAAATACAAAATTCCCCATGATTTACAATCTGGTTTATACACCTTAGAAATTAAAAATGAAAAAAAGGAAAAATTTTCAGCTCCTCTGGTTATCTACAAAGATCCCAAAAGAAATAATAAAAAAATTCTAGTCATCATGAATACAACAACTTGGTTAACGTACAATATCTGGGGAGGAAGAAGTAGGTATAGAACATTTGAAATAGAAAATAAAAGTAAAGTATTAAGCAAAATTCTTCCTGACTATCAGGGATCAAACAAGTTATTAAAAAGGGAAACGATATTAAATATTGAAAAGATATTTACCTTCTTTTCATTACTGATTCCTCGAAAAATAAAAGAAAAAATAAAAGAAAAGTTTTTTGGAAATCAAAATAAAGAAGACAGGGCGAACAAAAACATTTCCTGGGAAACGAAACCAATATCACTGAAGAGACCAATCGCTTGTTGTAACTTGGAGCAAGAAAATGTGTTAGATGATTATACGAGTCACTTAGCTGAGAATGAATGGAGATTAATCGCTTGGCTAGAGAGAGAAAAAATCAAATTTGATGTAATAGCTGATGTTCAGCTAGAGAAAAAAAATTTACTCAAAAAATACAAAGTGGTCGTGATTGCGGGACATAGCGAATATTGGTCAAAAAAAATGTTCTATAATTTAAAAAAATATCATGAATGGAATAAAAGCTGGATTATTAACCTATCAGGGAATATTTTTTATGGTTTAGTAGAATACACTAAAAAATTTCAACTCCAGTTTATTGGCAAACCATTACTCGACCTAATTCCAAGCAAAGATAACTTTATGAATATAAGAAATAACTTAGAAGATTACTCAAAATGCTCTCCCTACCGTGTAATTCAAAAAAAACATCAATTTTTTAAAAATATACAATTCCGAAATAATAACCGATTAGGTGTAAAGTGCCTGAATAAAGAAACGCCAAGAAATAGTAAATTTTATCTACCTGAACGTTCTAAGCTCAAAAATGGCTTAACGGGAGAGGGTGCATCCGGCTGGGAAACGGATAATTTAGCGAATAAACAAGACAAAAGATTCTTACTTATAGCAAAAAGCACCTTAACATCAGGAAGTGATATGTTTTTTAAAGAAGGTACAAAAAAATATGGCCATATATTTTCAGCGAACTCAATTACATATATTGGATCGCTACTAGTCGACAAAGGAATATCTACACTCACAAAAAACGTAATATATACAGCATTGAAAAAAAACTAATTTGCCAATAAGAACATTACATATAGATATTGAGGGAGGTTGGGGCGGATCCTCGCGAAGCCTATTTGAATTAACTTCTAAATTTCGTCAAAACCAAATTTATCCCGTAATTGCGCATAGGCAAAAAGGGCCAATTTCTAAACGATACAGAAAAATTGGCATTCAATCTCGTCACATACCAGAAATATTTTCCTATGCCCCAAAATTAAGGGTAAAGAATTTTAAAAACTTTATTGCATCTCTTCCCAAAATGCTAGAGCTACCAAAAGTAATAGACAAAATTATCAACATGGTCAGGCTACACAAGATTCAGATTATTCATCTAAATTACGAAGGTCTCTTTATAATGGCTAAATTACTTAAACAAAAACTAAATATTCCAATTATCTGTCATAGTAGAACACAAATACCTAATGATATTTTTGGTCGATATTTAGTCAAAACCTTATCTAAAAATGTTGACCATATTTTTTTTATCAGCCCACAGGAAAAAAAACGCTTTTGCCAAATGGAAATAGGCTCAAAGGTTTCTAAAAGTGTTATGTGGAATATTTCTGCTAATAAGAAGGGGAAACGTTTAAAAAAAACATCAGAAGTGGTTTATTTTGGAGACATAAGTCCTGCTAAGGGAGCCGACAGGCTTGTCGATATTGCAAAAGAACTAGAATCAGAACAAGAGATAACAATTATTGCATATGGAACTGAAAGAAATAAGAAGGGTTTCTTGAATCATCTGATTACGCAATCAAGAAGTCAAGGAATACAGAATAAGATTATATTTAGAAAACATAA
>CAYMIQ010000205.1:0-2219 GCA_964390605.1 uncultured Rickettsiales bacterium | reverse complement strand
TCTATCAAAGCAAGCTATTGCATACAGACAAATGTCTTTGTTGCTAAGGCGCCCGCCCGGAAGAGAGGCATACCCAGGTGATGTCTTTTACCTACACTCAAGATTGCTAGAAAGAGCTGCAAAGCTTAATGACGACAAGGGTGGTGGATCATTAACTGCATTACCAATTATCGAAACACAAGCAGGAGATGTTTCCGCCTATATTCCAACTAATGTAATTTCAATCACTGATGGTCAAATTTTTCTTGAAACAGAATTGTTCTACAAGGGAATTAGACCAGCTGTTAACGTCGGACTTTCTGTCAGTCGTGTAGGATCTGCGGCACAAGTAAAAGCGATGAAACAAGTTGCCGGCACAATAAAACTGGAACTAGCTCAGTACCGGGAAATGGCCGCATTTGCGCAGTTTGCCTCAGATTTGGATCCTGCGACACAAAAACTTTTAAGCAGAGGGGAAAGACTTACGGAATTATTAAAACAAGCCCAATTCAGCCCAATGCCTATGGAAGAACAAGTAGTGTCAATTTTTTCAGGAGTAAAAGGATTCTTGGATAAAATAGAAACTAAAGATATTGCTAAATTTGAGGAAGGGCTACTGAAGTCAATGCGTGAAAAAGGCAAGAAAATCCTTTCAACTATAAAATCTGAGAAAGAGTTATCAGAGAAAACTGAGAAAAATCTTTTTGATTTTGTAGAAAATTACTCCAAAAATTTTAGTTAAATTTTAATAATATTAAAAACTGAACAATGGCTAACCTAAAAGATTTAAGAAATAGAATATCAAGTGTTAAAGCGACACAAAAAATAACATCAGCAATGAAAATGGTTGCCGCAGCAAAATTACGCAAAGCCCAAGATCAAGTAGAGTCAGCGCGACCTTATGCAGAAAAAATGCAAAAAATGGTTAGCGCAATAGCTGACAATATAACGAGCCCTGAAGTTTTTCCACCTATGCTAGTAGGCAGAGAGAAAGACAATACTCATTTAATCATCATTGCTTCTTCCAACAGGGGTCTTTGTGGAGGTTTTAATGCCAGCATAATAAAGGCGGCAAAAGAACTTATGAAAAAATTAGAAAATGAAGGAAAAAAAATTAAATTCTTCTGTATTGGTAAAAAAGGCTACGAACAAATAAAGAGATTATATCCGGACAAAGTAATCAATATGGAGGCTGATTTTTTTCAAGGAGAAATTGATTTTGTAGAAATAAATAATTTTACCAAACAAATAACCGAAATGTTTGATAAAGAAGAATTTGATTCATGCACACTCATATATGCAAAATTTCGGTCGGCTATACAACAAGACGTTATCGAACAAAAACTCATCCCTTTTAAAAAAGAAGATTCTCAAGATAAAGATTCCTCGGGTGAAAGCGAAAAAAAAGTATACGACTTTGAGCCACAAGAAAATGAAATTTTACCAAATCTAATTCCATCAAATATTGCTACACAAATTTTTCATGGATTACTAGAGAACTATGCAAGTGAACAAGGGGCCAGAATGACAGCCATGGATAATGCAACTAGAAATGCAAGTGATATGATAGACGACCTGACTCTATTCTATAACAGGTCCCGCCAAGCAGTGATTACAACAGAACTTATTGAAATCATATCTGGTGCTGAGGCAATATAAGTAGTGAACGGGGGAAAACATGGAGAAAAATAAAGCCGGAAAAATAACTCAGATAATGGGCGCCGTAGTTGATGTAAGTTTTGAGGATGAATTACCAAAAATTCTAAATGCACTACATGTTGATAACCAGGGTCAAAGATTGGTTTTAGAGGTTGCTCAACATCTGGGTGAATCAACGGTAAGGACAGTTGCAATGGATACAACCGATGGTCTTGTGCGTGGGCAACAAGTGCAGGATACAGGTCAACCAATAAGCGTTCCGGTCGGACCTGAAACTTTAGGTAGAATTATAAATGTAGTAGGAGAGCCAGTAGATGAAAGGGGTGAATTGCAGACTAAGGGAAAATCACCCATTCATAAATCTGCCCCAGAATTAGCTGACCAGTCCACAGAAACAGAAATCTTAGTAACTGGAATTAAGGTGGTAGATCTGTTAGAGCCATACTCAAAAGGTGGAAAAATTGGTCTATTTGGTGGAGCTGGTGTAGGCAAAACTGTCATTATTATGGAATTGATCAATAATATTGCGAAAGGACATGGTGGATTCTCTGTTTTCGCTGGTGTCGGTGAAAGAACTCGGG
>CAYMIQ010000204.1:0-2220 GCA_964390605.1 uncultured Rickettsiales bacterium | reverse complement strand
ATTGGCTTGGGGGGGGGAATAAAGACATTAACCCTGAAATTAGCAAAGCTAGCAAAAAAGAATGGCGCCGATGGAATAATATGCTCACCTCAAGAATTAAAAATTTTACGCTCTAAACTAGGAAAGAATTTCAAAATTGTAGTCCCAGGAATTCGACCCAAATGGACAAAAAGAAATGATCAGAAAAGAACTATGACGCCTAAGCAAGCTTTAAGCCTAGGGGCAGACTATATCGTGATTGGTCGCCCAATTACAAAAGCAGTCAATCCATCATTAACAGTAAAGAAGATTATAAAGGAATGTGAATAATATCTAATGTCTGTAGAAGTAAAAATTTGTGGAATTAACTCTGTTGAATCTGCTCAAGCAGCTAAGATTGCAAGCTTCGTTGGATTTGTTTTTTACCCAAAATCACCAAGATATATAAACGGTAAAGAAGCTCAGAAACTTTCTAGATATTTACCAAAAAATGTAAAAAAGGTCGGCCTTTTTGTGGAAGAAGAAGACGAAAAAATTTCTGAGATTCTTTCCTCAATCAAGCTTGACTACCTCCAGTTTCATGGAGACGAATCGCCGAATAGGATAGACGAGGTAAGAAAAAAGTTTAAACTTCCAATAATTAAGGCTATCAAGATTAAAAAAGAAGAAGACTTGGAGAATGCATATCCATATTACAAGTACGCTGATATGCTGCTTTTTGACACAAAGCCACCAGAAGGTTCAAAAGATTTAATGCCCGGAGGAAATGCAATTTCATTTGATTGGAAGATACTTTCTAAAAAAAATTTCCCAATATCCTGGATGCTTTCTGGAGGACTCAATGCACAAAACATTACAAAAGCCATAGCCGTAAGTGGTGCAAAAATTATCGATGTCTCTTCTGGTGTAGAGGAAAGTCGTGGCAATAAAAGCGCAAAATTAATTAAAGAGTTCTTAGAAATATCTAAAAAAATAAATTAAAAAATAAATCAAAATACAATGAATAAAAAAAATATACCTAGATCAAAGGCAGATAAAGATGGATTTCGGTGGTCGTTTTGTTGCCGAGACCTTAATGCCACTTATTCTGGAAGTAGAAAAATCCTATAAAAAAATTAAAGATAGTCCAAAATTTAAGTCAGAGTTTAACCACTACTTAAAACACTACGTTGGCAGACCCAGTCCGCTTTATTTTGCAAGACGCTTAACTGATTTAGTAAAAAATAAAAATAAAGGAGCCAAAATCTATTTCAAGAGAGATGAACTTAATCACACCGGTGCTCACAAAATTAATAATTGTATCGGCCAAATCCTCCTAGCAAAAAAAATGGGGAAAAAAAGAATAATTGCTGAGACTGGGGCTGGTCAACATGGGGTTGCAACGGCGACAATATGTGCCCTTTTTAATATTCCATGTACTGTTTTTATGGGAACAAAGGATATTAAAAGACAAGCACCAAACGTATTTCGTATGAAACTTTTAGGAGCTGAAATAATTCCAGTGACAAGCGGAACTGCTACTTTAAAGGATGCTATGAATGAGGCCTTAAGAGATTGGGTTGCTAATGTTGAAAATACTTTTTACGTAATTGGTACTGTTGCAGGGCCCCACCCCTATCCATCTATGGTTCGCGACTTTCAATCAGTTATTGGAAAGGAAGTTCGCTATCAAATGAAGAAAGCCGAAGGAAGACTCCCAGATACCCTAGTAGCCTGCATAGGGGGTGGCTCTAACGCAATAGGATTATTTTACCCCTTCTTAGAGCAGCGTCGCATAAAGATGATCGGAGTAGAAGCGGCGGGCAAAGGTATAAAAACTGGAAAACATGCGGCCTCACTAAAAGGCGGAAAACCTGGTATACTCCATGGAAATCGTACCTATTTACTACAAAATCAAGATGGTCAAATAAACGATGCGCATTCCATCTCGGCGGGATTAGACTATCCGGGGATTGGTCCTCAACATAGCTTTCTTAAAGAAGTAAAGCGTGTGGAATATGTTTCAGCCACGGATCAAGAAGCCCTTCAGGCATTTCAATTGTGTTCTAAACTTGAAGGAATTATCCCTGCTTTAGAGCCTGCACACGCCTTGGCACATGTCATAAAGATTGCCCCAAAATTACCAAAATCACACATTATATGTATGAATATGTGTGGAAGAGGAGATAAAGATATTTTTACCGTAGCTAATGAACTAAACATTAAAATATAAATAAAAAGAAGTGGTTTATGGGCAACTCA
>CAYMIQ010000203.1:581-2241 GCA_964390605.1 uncultured Rickettsiales bacterium | reverse complement strand
CGCGGTGGGACTCGAACCCACAACCGCAAAAGCGGGAAGGATTTTAAGTCCTTTGCGTATACCAATTCCGCCACGCGAGCAATATTTGTTTGACCTGATATGCTACTAACATAACTCTAATCTTCTATTTCTACTAATAATTCATCCATTGTATCAATAACTTTTTGCAAAGGAATTGTCCGAATATCAGCTGATCCATATTCGTCTGCCAATATTTGCCGGTGCGGAACTGCTACAGAATGACGATATTTATTAGCATTTGTAAAACCCCACAATGTAATATGTGGGGTCTTAGCAACTGCTAAGAGATGCGCCATGCCAGAATCATTTGAGATAAATATATGCAATTGCTCACTAAGTGCAACAAGCTCAGGGGGACTAGGAGACTTCCCGTTCTCCCATCCAGGAATTCGGATATTCGGGAATTCTTTTTTAATTCTGTTCATAACACTTCCCTCAGATGGTCCTAAAAGAAAGACCGGTTTTAGACCTTTGTTAATTAATAGAGCAGCTAAACGCAAAAAATTTTCTAGTGGCCAAGTTTTTCTAGGATCTCCTGATCCAACAGCAAGGCCGATATATCTATGTCCCTTCGGAAGCTCATTAGAAGCCCAATTTCGAAGTTCAGAATTTAGCCAATTAGGTTCAGCAGCAGAGTGTTCTTTTGTGTGCGTTGCTTGCAACAACATAAAATGCTGATCGATTAGTCTAGAAGGTCTCCGAAAGATATTTGGGATTCTATCCGAGAACAAAAAATGGCGAGAGGCTGAAATAAAAATCTTATGAGGAATGCGTCGCACAGCAAGTGTTCTCCACCACTGTTTTTCTAAGTCTATAATAAGATCAAAGAATTTATCACTCAAGGGAATCTGGGTAAATGGAAGAGCATTTCTATAAGATTTGCAAATCTGCAAATTTTCTTCCACATCATTAACATATTGCCCCGCTATAGACGCAAGTGAAGCTCTATATGGACTTTTTCCGAAAGAAATACCAAGAGTAATTTTAGCATTTGGGAATCGACTCCTTAGCGAGCGAAAAAAAGGAATCTGTAGAACGGATTCACCAAAAAAATGATCCTTAGCATGTACTAAAATATTTTTTGCCTCAATTTTAGATCGAAGAAATTTCGAAAAAAACATATTATCTTTTGATCGCACTCTTGGGTGGACCGCCCCTCTCCCCCTCATCATCTGCAATCAACTTATCAAAAAAACCTTTCTTTTTTGGTTTTTGTGAAATCTGTGATCGATTTTGCCTCACGGTCTTTGGTGGGCTAGCGTCCTCCGATTCAGCACCCGGTGTCTGTGATCTGTATGGGGAAGATCCATAGGATTTATAACGTCCACTTTGATACGAAGGATCCATGATTCTGTACGTTCCATCATCTCTTAAAATAACTGTTTTTCCATCTGAGGTATAGGCAACCTCATCAGCAAAAACTGGGTAGACCCAGGCCAGGAAAAGAAAGCAAAAAAGAAAAGATTTTCTCATAATTTACCTATCAAAAATTTCTCAGGAATAGTACACTGCTCCCCTATCAGCATGTATTTTGACAGCAAACTTATCCCTGGAAAACTTATAAAAAGATACAAGAGATTCTTAACAAAAATATATTAGAGAAAGGGTTTGATTGAAAATTAAAATAAACGATCAACTG
>CAYMIQ010000203.1:0-571 GCA_964390605.1 uncultured Rickettsiales bacterium | reverse complement strand
TCTTAACAAAAATCCAGCTAAATAACAAATTTGTTACTGCACACTGCCCTAACCCTGGATCAATGCTGGGAATCAGCAGTCCTGGCGCGTGTGTTTTTATTTCAAAAAGCTCTAACAAAAAACGAAAATTAAAATATACACTTGAGCTGGTAAGATCGGAGAATGGCAGTCTAGTAGGGGTCAATACACTGAAGGCAAATCAAATAATTGCGGAATCATTAAAACAAAAAAAGATTCCTGGGTTAAAGCATTTTGATGATATTCAAAGAGAGGTTGCATGTGGGAATAATTCACGCATTGATTTCTTGCTACGCAAGAAAGAAATACGGTGCTTTTTAGAAGTTAAGAGCGTTACCCTTAGAAGGGATGCGAAGGAAAAAATAGGAACTGCTGAATTCCCAGACTCAGTAACTACCAGGGGAACCAAACATCTGAACACCCTAGCTAAGCTTGTGAAACGTGGCGGTAGTGCAATTGTTCTATACTTAATACAAAGATCTGATTGCAAAAAATTTAAAATTGCCGAAGATATTGATCCTGATTATATGAAGGCAATGAAATCAGCAATGTC
>CAYMIQ010000202.1:0-2242 GCA_964390605.1 uncultured Rickettsiales bacterium | reverse complement strand
TAGTAAGGTAGCCGCTATATATTTTCCTAATCTAAAATTCTATTTAGATAAAAGAAATACTGCTTGTTTACCAAAGAGATTCGATAAACCGAGTGGTAATTTTCTTTCGTAAAACTTACCTAATTCTCCTAGAATATATATCTGATTGATAGAAATCTTTAAGTCCTTACATAAATTAACAAAGTCCTGAATAGTACATAAGTGAACATTCGGTGTATTGTACCACTTGTATGGGAGAGATTTTGTCATAGGCATGGATCCTCGTGACAAAAATGAAAGACGCACAAGCCAATGACCAAAGTTCGGGAATGAAACAATTGCCATCTTTCCCACCCTCAACATCTCGGTAAGTGCTGTTGTAGGAGAGCTAATGGTCTGAATTGTTTGGCTAAGAATTACAAAATCAAATGATTTCTTCGGATAATCCAAACCTGCAACTATGTCCCCCTGCACAACAGATAGTCCACTCTTGAAGCATTTATTTATACCGTCCTTGCTTATCTCAATTCCACGTCCATCTACCTTCTTAAATTTACCCAAATAATACAACAACTCTCCATCACCACATCCAATATCTAAAACACGGCTTTTCTCTGAGATCATATTAGCAATAATTTTTAGATCTTTTCTTAAATACATTTTTCTATCACTAGTTAACCTTCCATCAAATAAATCTAGCTATTCCCTGTAAATAGTTTCTAACAATCCTAAAAAACTCAGGAACATTTAGTAAGAATGAATCATGGCCCTTGTCGGTCTCAACCTCAGAGAAACTAACATCAGCATTAACCGAATTAAGTGCCTTAACTAACGCCAAACTCTCGGATGTAGGAAATAACCAATCACTTGAAAAGGAAATAATACAAAATCGGGTTTTGGTATTCCTAAAAGCATTAGTGAGGGAGCCCTTGTGCTTTTTTGCCAAATCAAAATAATCCATAGCTCGAGTTATATATAAATAAGAATTAGCATCAAACCTTTCCACAAATGCTTTTCCTTGATGCCTTAGATAACTCTCCACCTGAAAATCTGCTCCAAAACCATAGGTTATTTTTTTCCTGTCTTGCAAATTACGACCAAATTTTGCATGCAAACCCTCTTCAGATAAGTAAGTGATATGAGCAATCATCCTAGCAACAGCCAAACCTCTACTAGGAATCAATTTTTTTGTAAAATATTTTCCTGCATTCCAATTAGGATCAGTCATAATCGATTGCCTCCCAATTTCATGAAATGAAATATTCTGTGCAGAATGCTTCGCTGCAGTAGCGATTGGTATAGCAGAAAATACTTTCTCGGGATAATTGCAACACCATTCTAATACCTGCATCCCACCCAATGATCCGCCAATAACACAAAAAAGTTTTTCTATACCTAAATGATCAATGAGGAGTTTCTGGGCGTTTACCATATCTCTTACAGTAATAACTGGAAAATTTAGACCATAACGTTTTTTAGTCTTTGGATTAATATCCATAGGCCCTGTACTGCCCATACAACCACCAAGAATATTTGAGCAAATAATAAAGAATTTTCTAGTATCAAGAGGCTTTCCAGGCCCAATCAATACTTCCCACCAGCCCCTTTTCCCAGTTATCGGATTTATACCAGATACAAATTGATCTCCGGTTAAAGCATGGCAAACCAAAATTGCATTTGTCTTCTTCTTATTGAGTTTCCCATAACATTTATATGCTACTTTAAAATTTCTGAGGACAACTCCACAGTCAAGTTTTAAAGAATTGCATAATAACTGATCAGCCCCTCCAGTAAAGTGATGGGTTAGTTTATTAATATTTTTTGTTTTTGTTGTCCTATTCATGATATTTTATTATAACGTATGTTTTCAAGACGACCAGCAACTACTAAAATTAGTTAAAGTAAAGAAATATGTCAAAGCCTAGAGCGAAATCTTACATTTTGAAGACCCCTCTCTACGAGATAGGTGCATCTCGATTACCAAAAAAGAAGAAGGTTATCAAACTTTCTTCTAACGAATCTTCATATGGATCAAGTATCAAGATAACTAAAGCGTATATAAAAACCCTGAAAGAATTAAATCGTTATCCAAACAGTAACTGCAGTGAACTTAAGAAAGCAATAGCAAAGAAATTTAACCTAAATGACAAGAATATTATCTGCTCCAACGGATCTGATGAATTAATTACGTTAATTGCAAAAAGTTTTTCCGGTATTGGTGATGAGGTAATTTATACCGAACATGGCTTTTCATACTACCGAA
>CAYMIQ010000201.1:0-2254 GCA_964390605.1 uncultured Rickettsiales bacterium | reverse complement strand
TGCAGAGGAAGCGCCTGCTGAGGAAGCACCTGCTGAAGAAGAGGCACCTGCTGAGGAATCGTCCCAAGAAGAATCTACTGAAGATGAACAAGGAACTCCTGAAGACAGAAAATAAAGACGTAATTTCGACTTCCGCCATCTTTTCTCTTGATAAAAAAGCTATATTTCTGCCATATTTTTATGGTCGAAGGTATATTCTATAGACAGAAAATTTAATTGGTGGGGATAATCCGTGAAAATTGCTGTAGTAGATGATGAAAAAAATATTCGGGATGTCCTGCGTATAGCGCTAGAAGAAGAGGGTTATGAAACGCATTCATATCCTAGCTGCGAGAAGGCCCTAACAGGTATAACGCGTAATCCCGTAGATGTCATACTTCTTGATATTATTATGGACAAAGCTGGTGGTATGGATGGCTATGAATTTTTGGAAAAATTCAGAAATCTTGAAAAAAAAGACAAGAAAGGACAAACACCTATAATATTCTTGACTTCAAAGAATCAAACCATTGATGAAGTCATTGGCCTGAAGCTAGGGGTAGAAGATTATATAAAAAAACCGTGGAATAACCGAGTGCTTGTCGAAAGAATTAAGAAAGTAACTAAATCCAACAGCATAATAGAACCAAAGGAAACAAGAATTGAAAAGGGTTCGCTAAGCCTAAATGCATCAAAACACTTGTGCACCTGGAAAGGAAAAAAGGTTGTTCTAACTCTTACTGAATTTCGCCTATTAGAGGCCCTCGCACGTCACCCTGGAATGGTCAGAAAGCGTGGTCAATTAATCGACTTTGCGAGGGGGGAAGATATTTATGTTGAGGAACGCACTATTGATAGTCATATAAAAAGAATAAGAAAAAAATTTAAAAAAGTTGATCCAGAATTCTGCCATATTCAAACCACTTATGGTCTTGGTTACAAATTCGAGATTAAGTAATCATTTATGTCGAAATATTTCGATAAAAAAATCCCCTGTAAAATTAACAGGAGATAATGCCGCTTACAAAAATCCTAAAACGCAAGAAATAATATTAAAAAGGGAATTAGGCCGGGCCAATGATTTCTTTTTTCAGTTTCTTCTGTTTTATTTGCTGACTCTTTGGGTTGAATATTATCTTGAGATGAAGCACTAGCATCACTGATCTGAATCTCAGCTCTTCTGTTTCTCAATTCGCGCACACCATTCTCTGTTAAAATGATAGGGCGATACTCTCCCATGCCAACGATATCAATATTTTCTCTGGGGATACCCTGTAAGACTATTTCATTCTTAACAGCTCGAGCACGTTTTCTTGAGAGTGCATGATTATAATTATTAGCACCAGACAAGTCCGCATGCCCAATAACCCGAATCAGAACATCATCTGGCCTTTGGTTAGTGGTCATGATATCTGCTATTTGCTCTTTGGAATCTTTAGAGAGAACATGGCTATCGAAATCAAAGAAAACAAGATTTGATCCTTTAGCATGAGCGGTTAAAGAAGGCAGTAAAAATATAATAAAAGCAAGGCATGAAATAGCATGCTTGATAGGAAGGTGTTGTCTCATATTAAAAACCATAATTAATTTTAATTTAAAAAATTCGATGGTCGAAAGGTTCTAATATAAAAATAAATTGTCGGGGTTTTGTCTTTAGTGTGTTTTTTTTATGACATCATTAAATTGGATATATATTAATAAAATAATTTTTGCTAAAAGTACTGTAGCAACCCATATGGATCGAAAGTGAAAAAATTTTTCCTTGCCACTATTCCTGCGCTCTTAGTAACTGCTTTTGTCTGGACAATAGGCAATATCCTCATCAATCCGGAAGAACCAAAAAAGGTTGCCGAAATTAACATCACATCAACGAAGACAAAAGAAATGAAAAAATCTTCAACTATCAGTCTTTCGGAAACTCCTGCCCCTGGAAAAAAGCAAGCAAAGAAATGTAAGGCCTGTCATAGTCTAAGCAAAGATAAAAAAGTAAAGATTGGTCCGCCATTGTGGGGTATAGTGGGATCAAAAAAAGCACAGACGGTAGATTTTAAATATTCGAAAAAATTACAAAGTCTAGGGGGTGTGTGGAGTGAAGAAGAATTATCTAAATTTATCCAAGCACCAAACAAATACGCCCCAGGGACGAAAATGTTGTTTAAAGGAATTAAGGATGATCAAGATCGGAAAAACTTGATTATTTTTTTTAAAACATTAACGCTTAATTAAATAATATGGCCACAAACTTGCTAAAAAAAATAAATGGAATTGCCGAATC
>CAYMIQ010000200.1:0-2260 GCA_964390605.1 uncultured Rickettsiales bacterium | reverse complement strand
CTCAGAAGATAGCAAAAATTATGGATAAGGCGATGAGTGTTGGTGCTCCAGTTATTGGGTTAAATGATAGTGGCGGAGCGAGAATTCAAGAGGGCATTGACTCATTGGCTGGTTATGCAGAAGTTTTCCAGCGAAATGTTATGGCTTCTGGAGTGATTCCACAGATTTCAGTAATTATGGGTCCTTGTGCAGGTGGTGCAGTGTATTCACCGGCCATGACCGATTTTATTTTTATGGTAAAGGACACATCTTACATGATGATTACTGGCCCAGATGTTTTGAAGACCGTTACTCACGAAGAGGTTACACATGAAGAGTTGGGAGGAGCTAAAACACACACAGCAAAATCAGGCGTTGCAGATCATTCCTTTAAGAATGATACGGAAGCTTTATTACAGCTTAGAAGATTCATGGACTTTTTGCCTGCATCGAACAGTGATTTACCTCCATTGCGAGAAACGAAAGATCCAATCAATAGATCCGTAAAATCTCTAGATACCTTGGTTCCAAGTAATAGTAATAAACCTTACGATATTAAGGAATTAATTCATAAGGTAGTTGATGATGGAGATTTTTTTGAGCTCCAGCCGGATTTCGCCGCAAATATAGTCATTGGCTTCGCAAGAATGGGAGGGTCGCCAGTCGGCATTGTCGCTAATCAACCTCTAGTCTTGGCTGGATGTTTAGATATAGATTCTTCTAAGAAGGCCGCAAGATTTGTTAGATTTTGTGATTGTTTTAATATTCCTATTGTTACATTTGTAGACGTTCCTGGTTTTTTGCCCGGAACTTCTCAGGAGTATGGAGGTATTATAACGCATGGGTCAAAACTTTTATTTGCTTTCGCTGAAGCTACAGTGCCCAAAGTGACGGTGATTGTACGCAAAGCTTATGGAGGCGCTTATGATGTTATGAGCTCAAAGCACCTTAGGGGAGACATTAATTTTGCTTGGCCGACTGCTGAAATTGCGGTTATGGGGCCAAAAGGTGCTGTTGAGATTATTTTTCGAGAAGAGTTATCTGATAAAAGAAAATTTAATAAGCGTACCGAAGAGTACACACAAAAATTTGCGAATCCCTTTATTGCGTGCAAGCGTGGGTTTATAGATGATGTGATTATGCCTCGCAATACGAGGAGAAGAATTTGCAAATCTTTGGAAATGTTAAGGGGCAAGCAAATGGAGAATCCCTGGAAAAAACATAGCAATATACCTCTATAATTTCTTTTTTAATTATTCTTTTTAGAAGAAATGTTCAAAAAGATATTGATAGCTAATCGTGGCGAAATTGCCTGTCGAATTATTAGGACAGCGAAGAGAATGGGAATCAAAACTGTTTCTGTTTATTCCGATGCCGATGCCAGTGCCCTGCATGTACGGCTCGCAGATGAATCTGTGCGAATTGGTCCCGCCGAGCCCGGTAAGAGTTATCTTAAGATAGAAAAAATCCTTAATGCTATGAAGAAGACTGGGTCAGATGCTGTTCATCCTGGGTATGGTTTTTTATCTGAGAATGTAGAATTTGCAAAGGCTGTACATTCAGCCAGAAAAATTTTTATCGGACCGCCAGTGGGTGCGATTAAATCGATGGGTGATAAGATTGAGTCAAAAAAATTGGCAAAGGAAGCTGGAGTTAACGTCATTCCTGGACACATAGGCGTCATAAATACCGTAGAAGATGCAGTGAATGCTGCAAAAGGAATAGGATTTCCGGTAATGATGAAGGCATCTGCTGGTGGAGGTGGCAAAGGGATGAGGATTGCACATAATGAAAAGGAAATTAAAGAAGGATTCAAGTCTGCGAAAAACGAAGCAATGTCTAGCTTTGCTGATGATCGAATGTTGATTGAAAAATATATTCAAGAACCAAGACATATTGAGATACAAATTTTAGCGGACACCAAAGGTAATTTTGTTCATTTAGGTGAGAGGGAATGCACAATCCAACGTAGACATCAAAAAGTAATTGAAGAATCACCTTCAGTTTTTGTAGATAAAAACATGCGGAGAAAAATGGGCTTGCAGGCAATTATATTAGCTAAGAAGGTTGGTTATTTTTCTGCCGGAACTGTTGAGTTTGTAGTTAGCGGTAAAGATAAAAATTTTTATTTCCTCGAAATGAACACGAGACTTCAAGTCGAACATCCCGTTACTGAACTGGTGACAGGGATAGATCTTGTTGAGCAAATGATACTTGTTGCAGCTGGAAGAAAATTAGGATTTAAGCAGCGTTCTGTAAGATTAAAGGGCTGGGCAATGGA
>CAYMIQ010000199.1:0-2262 GCA_964390605.1 uncultured Rickettsiales bacterium | reverse complement strand
CCAAGCTCTTTACAGTTTCATAGCGCTTCAACTGATACGCTAAAGCAACAGCCATCTCTTCTCCTGAGGGCTCTTCGTCTTCTGCTCCCTTTGGTAAGAGTAAACGAGATTTTAAATAAGCCAACCATGCTGCCATAACCAAATAATCAGCGGCCAACTCTAATTTCATCTCTCTAGCAGTTTCTACAAATTTTATATATTGATCTGCTAATTGCAGGATAGACAGTTGGAGTAAATCAACCTTCTGTTCTCTCGCCAATGCCAAAAGCATATCCAGTGGGCCCTCGAATCCCTCAAGCTCCAGAATGAGCTGATCCCGGTTCTGGGAACTGACTAAGTCAGATTGGGCATCATTATCCATACAATTTAATAATATTAGTAAAAAAGATTAATTTCCACTCAATTATGAAATCATTTCTTAAATACTTCTAAAAAATCATTTTTTTTAAATTTGCTATACGATGTTTACCGTATAACCTATTAAATTTATTATATTTTTTACCTTCTAGTGTTCTTGCATTTTTAGCAATAATTTTCATTTCTTCTAAAATTCCATTGCAATGCAACACAATATCACAACCAGAATTGAAAGAATCTTCTACTCTTTTTTCTAGAGAGCCTGTCAATGCGCCCATAGAAATATCATCAGTAATCAGTAAGCCCTGGAAATTAATATATTGCCTAATAATTTCCTTAATAACCTTCCTAGAGGAAGTTGTTGGATTGGTGGAATCCAGCTTGCTAAAAAGAACATGTGCAGTCATCGCTAAAGGAACAGAGTTTAGTTCTTTGAATGGACGGAAGTCACTCTTTTTTAAAGATGAGATACCAATATTAACCCTTGGAAGATTGATGTGACTATCACACTTCGCCCTTCCGTGCCCTGGTATATGTTTTATTACAGGAATTATCCCCGAATCCACAAATCCTCTGCAAGTTTCTCTACCCAAATCAATAATACAATCTACGTCGGATCCAAAAGACCTGTCTCCTATAATTTTATCAGTGGACACAAAATTAAGATCCAAAACCGGTGAACAATTTGTGTTAATCCCAACTTTTGCCAGATCAGAGGCTATATCTATTGCTCTATCGTATGTAAGTTTTTTTGCTGCCTGAGGATCCTTTTTATAAATTTCCCCCATATTTCCTTGGGATGATGCGCGCTTGCTCCAAGAAGCCGGAAGTCTATTTACCCTACCCCCCTCTTGATCAATCAAAATCGCAACATTGTCTCTATTTAGAGTAGATTTTAAATCTTTGGTTAATTGTCTAATTTGTTTAGGGTTTTGACAGTTTCTCTTAAAAAGAATAAATCCCAATGGATTTATCTTGCTAAAAAAATCCCCTTCTTTCTTTAAAAGTTTTTTTCCTCTACAGCCTAAGATGACGGCTAATGGATAGTTTTTCTTTTTACTCAACTTGCCCGAGGTTAACAACGAAACATTTTTCTTGGAGTCTAATAATTTCATTGCACAAATTCTTTGCTTCTTTGGAAGTGTTTATAGGCCCAGCTTGTATTCTAAAGTAAGTACCCCTACCCTCTATCTCAACTGGATATATTTTTAATTCAAGATCAGCTAGGACATTGGCTAATTTGTTCTGAATTTTTAACATCTCATTATCTGCTATAATTTTAGATGTTAGAGAGGCAAGTTGGATTCTGTAAACTATCGCTTCACTTGGAGAAACACTCCTTAGGTCTTCTGCTATGTTGGCGACAAAATTTTCCTCCTCAGCATTGTTTTGATCATCAACAGCGATTTCATTATTGCTTTGATCATCAACAGCGATTTCTTCAGTTTCTTTTTTAGGTTCTGGATCATCAGTAACTTGATTGTTTTTGTTGTCCGATAAATCTTCCATTATTTGGTTAATTTCGCTTTGGGAAATTTCGTTTTCGGGCTCCGCTCTCATGATCGGAGCATCTGGTGATGGTATTGTCTGATTTATTTGTTCTTCTTCAGGTGTTTCTTCATCTTTTCCCGATTCATATATAGTTAAATCCTGGTTTGGTATTTTTAGCCCACCTGGATCGTCTGGAACAATTACCGTTGACTCATTATCCGAGTTAATTTCTGTTAAGTTAGCTTCACCTCGCCCATCAACTTTTCCTTGTTGATAGGACAACCAAGAAGCCAGAACTACTACACCTGCATACATTAAGACTTTGTAACTTGCAGAAACATAATTAAGAAACAGAGAAGAAGAATACTCTTTTTTGTATTTCTCTGACAAAAGCTGGTTATCCGATTCTCTGTC
>CAYMIQ010000198.1:0-2270 GCA_964390605.1 uncultured Rickettsiales bacterium | reverse complement strand
AGTTAGCTCTTTCAAAAGAAAATCACGGTTACTTTTATACAACAAAACATTTTTTTGAATTCACTCAAACAGCGGAAGGCTTGAATCGCGGCATGCTGAGAAACAGTAGGAGCAGATACAAAAAGATTTTGTCCAAGATTTTTAAAAGTCTCTATTAGATTATGTGGCAAAATTGACCACCCCAATCTCCAGCCTGGCATGGCAAAGTACTTTGAAAAACCATTGATGACGATAATTTTTTCTTTAGAAATATCGACAATATCTAGAATGGAGGTTGCTTGTTTATGGAAAACAATTCCATGATAAATTTCGTCAGAAATAATCCAAATATTTCGCTTTCTACAAAAATCAACAATGTCCTCTAAAGCTTTCTTCTCTAAAATTCCTCCTGTGGGGTTGGAAGGACTCGTGATGATAATACCTGCAATATTTTTTTTAATCTTCTTTAAGTGATCGATGTTTGGTTGATAGTTAGTTTCCGGTCCCACAACAATTGGTAAAGGATTCAATCCCAATGAAGAAATGATATTAGCGTGAGCTGGGTAACCGGGAACAGCGTGAACTACTGCACTGCCGGCATTAAATAGAGCCAAGAAGGAGAGTATAAAAGATCCAGAAGATCCTGGAGTAATCATGACTTGTTCTTTTTGAATCTTAGAATGATAGACTTTATTAGAATAATCCGCGATGGCTGAACGAAGCGCAGGAAGCCCTATTGAATCTGTATAGCCCACAGCACCACCTTTAATCAATTCGTGAGCAGCAGAGATAACTTTTTTGGGTGACTCAACGTATGGTTCACCAAATTCAAGGTGTAAAATATTCTCCCCCCTTGACTGGCGTTCATTAGCGATTTGCAGCATCTCCATTACAAAAAAAGGTGATACTTTCTCGCGCTTTTTTCCTTTTTTACCCATCAAATCGATTTTCAAATATGATTATGCTACTATGCTAAGATAGATATTAAATAGCAAAATCTAAAAGATAGACATTAAAAATAACAAAAATCACAAGAAAATGTTGCGATGTATTAAAATAAATCTCTGTCCCATTTTATCTCTTTTCTTTCTCTTGATTCATATACCAATATCCAAATCTGAAATAATCATAAGAGATGCAGAAACGGAAAACTTTATCAGGGACATTGCACAACCAATCATCGCAGCCGCGAGATTAGAGATTGAATCCGTATCCATAATTATTCTAAAAAGCAAAGAAGTGAATGCGTTTGTAACAGGTGGGCAAAATATCTTCATTACAACAGAAACATTGTTACAAGCAAAAAATTATACTGAGATTAGTTCAATAATCGCCCATGAAGCTGCGCATATCGCTGGCGGTCACCTCGCAAAGCTTAGGGAAAAAATAGAAAAAGAATCTAAAAAATCCCACCTCGCGAGTTTAATTGGAGCCGGGGTTGGGATCATTACTGGGGGGAATATAAAGGCGGGTCAGGGAGTTGCTGGGGGCATACAGGAAGCTGTAAGAAGAAACATTATGGCGTTTACCAGAGCTCATGAAGGGGCAGCAGATCAAGCTGCCTTGAAATATTTAGAAATTGCAAAGATTCCGGCTCAAGGTTATGAAGATTTTCTCAAAACCTTAATAAGACGCGACAGAATCCGAATTGGCAAACTAGATCCATTCTTGCAAACTCACCCCCTGACTAAAGATAGATTAAATAGCATCTCGAATTACCTGGAAAATAAAAAAACCCATCACAAGATCAATAAGAAACTGCAAAACCAATTTTTGATAATTCAAGCAAAATTATATGCTTTTCTAAAAGATCACGCACGTACCATAAAAAAATATCAAAATCATAATCAGCAACCAGCAAGAGAAATTGCCAACGCAATAGTAGATTACAAGAAGGGAAAAATAAAAAGTGCAGTCACTATTATGGATCAACTCATTCTAAGGATGCCTGGGAATCCATACCTCGTTGAGCTTAAAGGGCAAATGCTATTCGAGAATGGAAAGTTGTTAGATTCTATAAAGGCATATGAACAAGCGGCCAAATTATTACCGAATGAGGCGCTAGTTTTAACAGCTCTCGCAGAAGCAAGAATTGCAACGAATAACAAAAAGAACATACTCAGGGCATTGGAAAATCTTTCAAGGGCAGTTAATCTTGATCCTAAGAATATAACAGCATGGCACCTACTTAATATAGCGTACAATAAATCGGGACACCAAGGCATGTCTCTATTGAGTGCTGCAGAAAAGTTCGTTTTATTAGGTGATTACAAAACAGCAAAAAATTATGC
>CAYMIQ010000197.1:0-2271 GCA_964390605.1 uncultured Rickettsiales bacterium | reverse complement strand
AACTGAAGACTCCAGCGGCCTTCGAAAGAATCTACGAAAAGCAAGAAGAATGCTGAAGAAGGCTGGATGGATTATAGAAGATGGAGTGCTTGTAAATAAAAATTCAGAGCAAATGAAATTTGAAATTCTTCTTTTTAATCCACAATGGGAAAGAATTGCCGCACCATTTAAGAAAAATCTTGAACGGCTTGGAATTGAGGCAACGATAAGAACTATTATTGATTCTTCGCAAATAGAAAAACGTCAAGAAGAGTTTGATTTTGATATGATTGTAGTAGCAATTGGGCAAAGCCTATCACCAGGTAATGAACAAAAAGACCTATGGTCCTCAATCGCAGCCAACACACCTGGAAGCAGGAATTATATGGGGATCCAAGATCCGGTTATCGATCAATTAGTAAAAGATATTATTGCCACTCCCGATAGGCGCGCGCTTGTTGCAAATGCACGAGCACTAGACCGCATATTGCTTTGGGGGCATTACGTAATTCCACATTGGCATATAAAAAATTTTCGAGTCGCCTATTGGAATAAATTTGAGAAACCAGATATATCTCCCAAATATGACTTGGGAATAGATTTTTGGTGGATTAATTCAGAGAAGGAAGGAAATTTAAAAAAAGAATTAATGCGTGGACAATCCAAAGCAAACAATAGCGAAGAAAACGGACAACTCAATGGCTGGGTTTTGTTTGCCCTATTAATGACGGTAATCGGATTTGTGCTGATCAGAAAACAAAAAAGGATGTAACATAATTTAAATGATCACATATATTATCAGACGTTTATTTTTAATAATCCCAACATTACTCGGGATTATGTTAATCAATTTTTTAGTTATTCAGGCTGCGCCAGGTGGTCCGGTAGAAAAAGTAATATCACAAATCAAGGGAACGGACATTGAGGCAACAGCAAAGTTCGCTGGAACCTCGAAAGGTGATACCACTTCTAATAAGACACAAGGAGCCGGACAGAGAATCTCTGAAAAGTACAAGGGCTCTCGAGGTCTAGATCCGGAACTAATCGAAACAATAGAAAAACAATTTGGATTTGACAAACCCGCTCATCAGAGATTTCTCCACATGATCCGAGACTATGCTACTCTAGATTTTGGTGATAGTTTTTTTCGTGGTCAATCTGTTATTGACCTAATTAAAGACAAATTACCAGTATCCATATCACTGGGACTCTGGACAACTTTAATTGTCTACCTAATTTCCATTCCATTAGGAATAACGAAAGCTGTAAGAGATGGCAGCAGGTTTGACCTTTGGACTAGCGCAGGGGTTATTATAGGTTACGCAATACCAGGCTTCTTATTTGCAATTCTTTTAATTGTTTTTTTCGCTGGAGGAAGCTTTTTTGACTTATTCCCTCTCAGGGGGTTAACTTCCGAAAATTGGGAATCACTATCCTCAACCGATAAAATTCTAGACTACTTGTGGCATATCACACTGCCAGTCTTATCCATGGCCATTGCAGGTTTTGCAAGCCTAACCATGTTAACCAAAAACTCATTTCTGGATGAAATTAATAAGCAGTATGTGATCACCGCAAAGTCAAAAGGATTAAGCCAAAAGAAAATTTTACACCGACATGTTTTTCGAAACGCAATGTTAATAGTGATCGCAGGATTCCCAAGTGCATTCATAAGTATTTTATTTACGGGATCCCTGCTTATTGAAGTAATATTCTCTTTGGATGGACTTGGATTGCTTGGATTCGAAGCTGCCATCGGTAGAGATTATCCCGTTATCTTTGGAACTCTATTTATCTATACCTTAGTTGGTCTAATCCTCAAACTAATAAGCGATATAACTTATGTCATCATTGATCCAAGAATTGATTTTGAAGGAAGAGATGTTTAGACAAAGAAAAAAAAATAACCCTCCATTATTTTCTAACCTTACGCCGCTGACAATAAGAAGAATTGAAAATTTTAAATCTAATAAAAGAGGCTACCTATCCTTGTGGATTTTTCTCTTTATCTTCTTTACAACACTGTTCGCAGAATTCATCGCAAATGACAAACCGCTGTTGGTAAAATACAAAGGGGAAATGCTATTTCCAATAATGATCTCTTACCCCGAAACGAAATTTGGTGGAGAATTTGATAGTGAAGCCGATTATCGTGATCCATTTGTCGATAAATTAATCAAAAAAGATGGGTGGATTATTTGGCCCCCGATAAAATACTCTTATGATACCATAAACTACGATCTGCCAGTCCCTGCCCCCTCTCCACCTTCTTTAGAAAATTGGCTCGGTACA
>CAYMIQ010000196.1:0-2314 GCA_964390605.1 uncultured Rickettsiales bacterium | reverse complement strand
AAAGGGCAAAGAATGCTTTACCTTTAAATTCTTCAGGCAGGATGCGTGCAGAAGATATTTTAATCCTTAAAGAATGAAAAGGCTTTTATTTACAATGAATCTTGGTGTAATTTGTCAGGATAGCCACAAAAACAATTAATCAAACTAATGACAAAAACAGTTTTAATAATAAATGGACCAAATCTAAATCTCCTAGGAGAAAGAGAGCCAGAAATATATGGGAATGTAACCCTCGATGATATAAAGAATCTTTGTGAAGAAAGGGGCAAAAGTATCTCTCTAGACATAAATTTCATCCAATCAAATAGTGAAGGAGAGATAGTTGAAGCAATACAAAATGCAAACAAGAATTTTGCCGGAATTATTATCAATGCGGGAGCGCTGACACATACCTCTATATCTATTCTAGATGCACTACTATCAATAAAAATACCGATTATTGAAGTACATCTATCAAATATTTTTACCCGTGAAGCCTTTAGAAAAGAATCTTTTATTAGCAAGGCCGCAAATGGGGTAATTTGTGGCTTTGGAAGTAAAAGTTATGAATTGGCTTTAGAGGCTATGTCAGATCTACTGAAGAAAAAAAATTAGAAACCCATGTTCGGTTTTAATATTGATAAAATAGTCAAGCAACTTAATAAATTACTTGAGGAAACGGGTCTCACCGAGATTGAGTATCAGGTACGTGGTAGAAAGATAAAAGTCTCCAAGCATGGATCATCTGATAAAATCCAACCATTAAAAGAAGAATCTAAGACTAAAAAAACACAGGATCCAGATTATCAAAAGGATGCAATTACATCGCCGATGGTAGGAACGGTTTATTTGAGACCTGATCCTGAATCAGAATCATTCATAAAACTAGGAGATAAGATCCAGAAAGGACAAACGCTGCTGATTATTGAAGCCATGAAAACTATGAATCCTATCAACGCACCAAAATCAGGAGTTGTGAAAAAAATCTTGGTAACAGATGAACAACCCGTAGAATTTGGCGAACCCTTGCTTCTAATAGAATAATGTCACGGCAATACCAAAAGTGTTTGAAAAAATTTTAATTGCAAATCGTGGAGAAATTGCCTTACGTGTATACAGGGCCTGCAAAGAAATGGGCATCCAAACTGTCGCCGTACATTCGGAGGCGGACTCAAAAGCCATGCATGTAAGGCTTGCGGACGAAAGCGTATGCATCGGCCCTTCTCAATCGAAAAAAAGCTATTTAAATCCAGCAGCAATCATAAGCGCAGCAAGCATTACGAACTCAGATGCAATACATCCTGGTGTAGGCTTCTTGTCGGAGAGTGCTCAATTCGCAAGAATGGTAGAAGATCATGGCATCGCATTTATTGGGCCCAATTATGAACATATGAAAATTATGGGCAACAAAATAAAAGCTAAGGAAAAAATGCGTGAACTTGGTTTGCCCGTAGTTCCTGGATCTGATGGGCCGGTTAACGATGAAGATAATGCTATAAAAGTAGCCGAAGAAATCGGCTATCCTATCCTGGTAAAAGCCTCTATGGGTGGCGGTGGAAAGGGACTAAAGATAGCAAGAGACGTAGACGAACTAAAAAAAGCCCTACCTACTGCACGATCCGAATCTAAAGCAAGCTTTGGTAATGATGAGGTCTACATAGAGAAATTTTTACCAAAACCAAGACACATTGAGATTCAGATCCTGGCGGATAAGCATGGTCACGTCATCCACTTAGCCGAGAGAGATTGCTCAATTCAACGTCAACGTCAAAAGGTTATTGAAGAAGCCCCTTCACCAGCCCTAAATGAAAACACAAGAAAGCAAATATGCGATTCGGTTATAGCAGTAATAAAAAAACTTGGATATTTCAGTGCTGGTACCGTCGAATTTCTTTATCAAGATGGAGCGTTTTATTTTATAGAAATGAATACACGCCTTCAGGTTGAGCACTCAGTAAGCGAAATGATCAGTGGAGTCGATATAGTGCGTGCCCAAATTAGAGTCGCCAACAACGACCCCTTAGGCATTGAGCAACAAGACATAAAAATTCTAGGTCATGCAATAGAATGTAGAATTAATGCTGAACACCCCGTAAATTTTACACCATCCCCGGGCCTAGTAACAGAATTCCACCCACCAGGCGGTCTAGATGTAAGGGTAGATTCTGCACTGTACACTGGATACGATGTCCCTCCTTTTTACGACAGCCTGGTCGCGAAATTGATTGTTAGGGGAAGAAGCAGGAATGCTTGCTTAATGAGACTCAAAAGAGCGTTAGAGGAGCTGGTTATTGAGGGAATTAATGTAAATACTCCTCTTCATCGAAAGATTATA
>CAYMIQ010000195.1:0-2318 GCA_964390605.1 uncultured Rickettsiales bacterium | reverse complement strand
AAGAATCAGACTTCGGGCACTCCTAAAAAAACTGAGAAACAGTTTAAGGATTCCTCAAAAAAGGCCGCACACGGAAAGCAGGAAGATGCTCAGCTGAACAAAGAACACAAAAAGACAAGTGATGCAAAGAATCAGAAAACGACAACTAAGGAGATTAAGAAATAATGGGACAAAAAGTAAATCCGGTTGGTTTAAGACTAGGGATAAATAGGACATGGGATTCTAGATGGTATGCCAAGAAGAGTGCCTTTGGACGTGCCCTTGAGGAAGACATGCGTATAAGACAATTTGTTTGTTCCAAGCTTCCCCAGGCGGGTATTAGTAAAGTGGTGATAGAAAGATCGTCAAAGAAGGTAGCAATATTTATTCATACGGCGCGCCCCGGTATCGTTATAGGAAAAAGGGGATCAGATATTGAAAAGTTAAGGAAGCAATTGGTAAAAATGGCTGGATGTGAAATTAGTCTCAATATCGTCGAGATTCGCAAACCCGAAATTGACGCTCAACTAGTGGCTGAAAATTTGGCCCAGCAGCTAGAAAAAAGAATTTCATTTCGTCGTGCAATGAAAAGATCATTACAGTCAGCTATGAAAATTGGCGCGCTGGGCATCAGAATTAATTGTAGCGGGCGATTAGGTGGTGCAGAGATAGCTAGAATGGAATGGTACAGAGAGGGTCGCGTTCCTCTGCATACCCTTAGAGCAAATATAGACTATGGAACTGCGAGAGCAAAGACCACGTACGGTATTTGTGGAGTTAAAGTATGGATTTTTAAAGGAGAGATCTTGGAGCATGACCCGATGGCTCAAGAAAAACTAGCCGAAACGAAGAAAATGTCTGCGGTATCTGGGGGGGCAAAAGATCATGCTTAGTCCTAAAAAAACTAAATTTCGAAAAGCCCATAAGGGCAGAATACACGGTAACGCACAAAGCGGCAACACTCTTAACTTTGGGTCATATGGACTAAAGGCCCTTATGCCAGGGAGAATTACAGCGAGACAAATAGAATCTGCGCGTCGGAGCATCACAAGATCTTTAAAGCGCACAGGGCGATTATGGATAAGGATTTTCCCTGATATTCCTGTCTCTACAAAGCCTGCTGAGGTTCGTCAGGGTAAAGGTAAGGGGACACCAGAATATTGGGTTTGTCGCGTGAAACCTGGGAGGATTATGTTTGAAATAGATGGCGTGCCAGAGGAGCATGCTGATCGTGCACTTGAACTAGCTTCTGCGAAGCTTCCAATAAAAACTAAATTTGTTGGAAGATTAGTCGGAGGTCATTAATTATGAAAATTGCTGATATTAGAGCCATGAGTCAAGACGAATTAAAAAGCAATCTTTTGAATCTGAAGAAAGAGAGATTTAATTTACGCTTTCAAAAGACAGGTGGGCAAATGAAGAATACGGCTCGATCCAATATCGTGAAGCGCGATATCGCAAAAATTTTAACTGTCTTAAGTGAGCAGAGTAGACAAAATACGCAGGACAAGAAGGGGAAAGCAAGCGATGCCTAGAAGAATTTTGCAAGGTGTAGTGATTAGTGGAAAAAGTGACAAAACCGTTGTGGTGAAAGTGCAAAGAAAGTTTATGCATTCTACTTTTAAGAAATACATCACTAGATCCAAAAAATATGCGGTCCATGATGAGAAAAATTCATCCAAAGTTGGGGAGGTTATTAAAATAATAGAATGCAAGCCAAGATCCAAAACGAAATCTTGGGAAATATTTGAAGGCAAAAGCGACACCTCACTTGTGAATGATTCTCCAGAAAAAGGCAAGAAAGGAGTTAAGCAATGATTCAGATGCAAACTAATCTTGAAGTTGCTGATAATTCTGGCGCTAGGATGGTGCAATGTTTAAAGGTTCTTGGCGGATCAAAAAGAAGATTTGCTTCTTTAGGGGATCTCATAGTCATTACCGTCAAAGAAGCAATTCCAAAGGGCAAGGTTAAGAAGGGTGAGGTGCACAAAGCCGTTATTGTTAGGACAATAAAAAGTGTTGGCAGATCTGACGGTACCAGTATTCGATTCGATCGTAATGCCGTGGTGCTTATTAATGCAGAGGGTGAGCCAATAGGTACGCGTATTTTTGGTCCCGTTACACGCGAGCTAAGATCAAAAAAATACACAAAGATCATCTCTCTTGCTCCAGAGGTCTTGTGATGGGAAAAAAATATAAAATAAAGAAAGGCGATCAAGTAGTCATTATTACGGGTAAAGATAAAGGGAAAAAGGGTAACGTTATTGACATCATAACGAAGAAGAATCGTGTTTTAGTTCAAGGCGTTAGTATGATTAAAAAACACACCAAACCATCAG
>CAYMIQ010000194.1:0-2335 GCA_964390605.1 uncultured Rickettsiales bacterium | reverse complement strand
AAGTTTTTTTTGTTTCTTTTCTAAAATTTTAATCCCAACAAAACCCTATCAGTGGTGCCCATAACGTGAATCGAACACGTATTTTACCCTTACCAAGGGCATGTAATAACCATTATACTATATGGGCTCGCAATTGAGGCTATCCTGAAAAAGAGTTAGCGGATTGTCAATGTTGATTTTTTAAATCAAGCTTCTTAATGAAGTCCAGCACATGGTCATTAGAGCCATGATAGAAAAGGTCATTATGGCCAGCATTGCTTAGAAAAACTCCTTTTTTAGGGTGTTTTGCATTTTCAAGAAGAATCTTTCCGTGTTTTGATGGTACGATCATGTCTCTTTCTCCATGTATAATTAGAATTGGAGATTTCACTTTTCCAATTCTTGATAAATTATCATAACGATCTTTCAGTAGTAGTTTTATTGGAAGAAAGGGATACGCTCTACGCCCAACGTTTACTGCTGAGGTAAACGGAGCCTCTAAAATTATTGCTCCGACATTATTTTTCGAAGCCAATTTAATTGCCATTGCTGTTCCAAGAGATTCTCCAAGTAGAATAATTTGTTCTAGATTAATATTTTTTTCTTTCAATAGAAAATTAAGTGCGGCCCGAGCATCCCACATAAGGCCTTCCTCACTGGGCTTGCCTTCATTGCCTCCATATCCACGGTAACTCAACATTAACAGTCCAATTCCACGATCTACCAACGGTTTTACTCGCCTTGAACGATGCGCAATATTTCCTCCATTTCCGTGGAAATAGACTATCGTTTTCTCACTATTCTTCGATTCGTGATACCAAGAGCGCAAATTTAGACCGTCTTCGGTTTGTAATTGAATTACCTTCATTTCAGGAAGTTGTACTTGACTAGGATCAGGTAAGTCCTGGATAGGGAAATACATCAGTAGGCGTTGAAAGTGGAAGCAGAGAACAACCACGGTTAAGTAAATCGCTACAATTGCCAATACAGTTTTGATCATTCTTCTTTTTTTTCTTCAGGTGTGAAAAGTGCGAGGGAAATAGAGTGTATTAATTTTATCTCTTTACTTATGGCATGATGCACCATCCTATGGCGCTCCATCCTAGAAAGATTCGCAAATGATGCTGATACCATAATTACCTTAAAATGCGTTTCTTTGCCTGATTCATCAATGCCAGCATGTCCAGCATGTTTGTGTGATTCATCAATGATATTCAAAAATTTAGGGGAAAATTTTTTCGTTAGTTTAATCTCTAAATTTTTGACTAGAGGAGTTTTCATATCTCTTAACACTTTCATTGTAGCTAATTTATTAGGAGTCTGGTAGAACGGATTTTGTTAAAATTGAAGATCAGAAATTGAAATTGCTATCTATCTAAATAATTTTATTTAAAGATTTCATTACATCGTTTAATCTTGTAAAAATCTTTTCTTTAGGTTGTGTGATCTTTTTATGATGAAGACTACCAAGAAGATTGAGGAGAAAAAAAAGCGGCTAGCTGTTGCGCTGAGAAGGAATCTTCATCGCCGTAAGTACCAGCAACGTGCAAAAGCTACTCGGATTAAAAACTGAAGAAAATCGAACAAATTTATTGAGGAAACAAAAATGGCAGTTATGCCCGATACTTGGATAAGAAAAATGGCAAAGGAGCAAAGTATGATTGAGCCCTTTGTTGATGGATTGCAAAGAAAATCATCCATTTCTTATGGAGTTTCATCTTATGGTTATGACGCAAGAGTCTCTGACGAGTTTAAAATTTTTACGAATATAGAATCTAGCGTAGTTGATCCGAAAGCTTTTTCAGCAAAGGGCTTTGTTGATAAGAAAACAGATGTTTGCATTATACCGCCGAATAGTTTTGCATTAGCGCGCACTGTTGAATATTTTCGTATCCCAAGAGATGTTCTTGTAATTTGTCTGGGAAAATCCACTTATGCAAGATGTGGTATTATCGTTAACGTAACCCCATTAGAGCCTGAATGGGAAGGACATGTTACACTGGAATTTTCAAACACTACCCCATTACCGGCAAAGATTTATGCAAATGAAGGATCTGCACAGTTTTTATTTTTGAAAGCTGATGAAGTATGTGAAACATCTTATGCTGACCGGAAGGGAAAATATATGAAACAAAAGGGTGTTACTCTACCAAAAATTTAACTGATTTCTGGAAATGTAAATGTATAAAGTAAGCATTCAAGGTGGCAGAAGACTAAAAGGAGAGATTCAAATCAGTGGTGCTAAAAATTCTGCTTTGCCTTTGATGGCCGCATCATTGCTAACTGAATCAAGTGTTAAATTGTCCAACATTCCCGAGGTGGCGGATATTACGACTATGAAGTCTCTTCTAGCTCT
>CAYMIQ010000193.1:0-2339 GCA_964390605.1 uncultured Rickettsiales bacterium | reverse complement strand
GAATGGAATCCACCATCGCCTTATGGAGTAATGCAACATTTTCTTGGGGCCCGAAAGAAATAGGAATTTTAATGACATCGGCTGGTTTAGTGCAAATTTTAATTCAAGGTGGTTTGCTAAGAATTCTCTTAGAAAAATTTAATGAAGAGCAATTAATAAAGAGTTCAAGTTTTGCTCTATTTTTTGGTTTCCTAACAATAGCAACTGGAAAATTATTTCTTATACCCTTAGCAATTTTTTTACTATGTTACGGAATGGGTATTGGAAACCCATGCCTTAATAGTTTAATATCAAAAAAAAGCCCCTCTGAAGAAAGGGGCCTAGCATTAGGTGCCGCCTATTCGTCTCAGGCAGCTGCAAGAGTCATGGGGCAACCCTTTGCAGGCTTGTTGGCATTGTTAATGTTTAAGGATGCGCCTTACTTTGCAAGCGCCATAATAATTATTTTTTCCATAATTGTTTATTTTTTTATTAAGAATAGAGCATATAAAACCTAAATATCTTGGAAAATCATTGCGTTATATGTAAAAATAAGCTAATTTTTCAATCCTGATAAATGTTATGAAAAAAAATACACATCCCAACTATCATAAAATAACTGTCGTAATGACTGATGGCAGTACATTTGAAACACGCTCAACCTGGGGGAAAGAGGGAGACGAGTTAAAATTAGAAGTTGACTCAAAAACTCATCCTGCATGGACAGGCGGCCCACAAAAAGTTCTTGAAAAAGGACAAGTGAACCGTTTTAACAAGAGATATGGGAATTTTGATATATCAAAATCTTAATCATCATATTGTGAGAAATAGATGGAAAGACCTTTAATGCCAAAAGCTACAGCCGTTTGGCTTGTAGACAACACTTCATTAACTTTTTTGCAGATTGCTGAATTTTGTGGATTGCATGAGTTAGAAATTAGGGGAATTGCAGATGGTGAAGTAGCCAGAGGAATTAAAGGATTAGATCCTCTATCAACTGGACAATTATCAAGGGAGGAGATAGAAAGATGCTCTAAGGATTCTAACACAAGACTGGAATTAACAAAGAAAGTAAAGATTCTTACTCCTATCAAAATTCGAAGGCCTAAATATACCCCGCTTTCAAAAAGAAAAGATAAACCAGATGCTATTTCTTGGCTAATCAGAAATCATCCAGAAATTAGTGAGGCACAGGTATGTAAAATAATTGGTACAACAAAATCAACAGTTCGTTCTATTAAAGAAAGATCCCACTGGGATATTATGAATATTAGACCTCAAGACCCTGTAGCGCTCGGTATATGCTCTCAAACAGATTTGGATGCTGCTGTTTTAAAAGCAAGTAGAAAGAAAGCCAGAGAAGAGAAAGCAAGAAAAAAATTGGAAGAAAGCAATAGTCAAAAAATCCAAACTTAAGAAACTAAAAATTTTTTATGAAAAGTAAAAATCCCACTGTTTCAATTATTATGGGTAGCCAATCTGATTGGAAAACGATGAAAAATGCTACTTTGATTTTAAAGAAACTTGGAATTACATTTGAAGCAAAAATAGTATCAGCTCATAGAACACCGAATCGTTTAGTAAGCTATGCAAAAAACATTGAAAAGAGAGGGGTAAAAGTAATAATTGCTGGGGCTGGTGGCGCTGCTCATCTTCCAGGTATGGCAGCATCTATTACTAATTTACCTGTACTTGGAGTTCCAATTAATTCGAAAGCCCTTAAAGGGCTTGATAGTTTATTATCAATAGCACAAATGCCTGGTGGTATTCCTGTTGGTACTCTAGCTATTGGAAATCCAGGAGCAAAGAATGCTGCTCTTCTTGCTGCATCCATTATTGCTCTATTTGATAAAAAAGTAAAAAAGAAACTAGATAGCTGGAGAAAAAAGCAAACAAATAAAGTTCCTACTCGACCTCAAAATAAAAGGTAAATTTTTTTATGCTAAACAAAGGTGGCATAATTGGAATTGTTGGTGGCGGTCAACTAGCAAAATTACTATCCATGGAATCTAAAAAACTTGGGTACAAAACACATATATTATGCGATAGCTTAGATTTCCCAGCAAAGAATGACGCTAACACTTATACCATCGCTGACTACAATAATAGTGAAAAGACCAAAGCATTTGCTAACAAAGTCGACGTTATTACATATGAATTTGAAAATCTTCCTTATGAGACTCTTGATTACCTTAACCAAATTAAAAAAGTGTATCCTTCACCTGAAATACTCAAAATAACTCAAAATCGTATACACGAAAAAGAATTTTTAGAAAAAATAAATATTAAAACTTCTGCTTTTTTTCCGATTTTAAACAAAGACGATATTAACGATTGCATTAAAAAAATTAGCAACTACC
>CAYMIQ010000192.1:0-2340 GCA_964390605.1 uncultured Rickettsiales bacterium | reverse complement strand
GAGTGTATCCATTCCCTCATTTTTGTCGTCTCCGAATATATGTCCGTGAGAAATGTGATCCACGAATAATGAAATTTGATTATTTTCTAAAAATAGCCATCCAATATCTATTGATTCACGAAAAAGCACCCGCGATCCAAGTTCTTTTTTGTTTATATTATCGGATTCTGTTTCACCGTCGTGCACAGCGAGACCAAAACCAAAATTCCAGAAGAAGTCATCATAAAACCAACCTTCCCATGTTATTCCGGCGTATACTTGACTCGTATCATCATCACTGTTGATCGAGGCGCCTAACATTGGCTTTGGAGACCAGATCGCCTCTAAGAAATCTGGGGATGAAAAGAGAAATTCAATATTAAAGTCTACACCTTCTTCTTTGGTTCTTCCAAAAACCCCTGCATCGTGATCGCCAATTCCCAGTCTAATTTCTGAAATACCATAAAGACCGCTTTTTGAAGAATTCTTATTTTTCTTAATCTTGGGAGTGTTTATTTTAGTTGTCTTTTTTGTGACTAGAATTTTTTTACCTTTACCAGTTTTTTTGGTGACACCTGCTCTTTTTTTACTTTCATCTCTTCGGGTTTTTTGCACTTTTCTTTCAATATATGGTTTGCTCTCTATAAGGGACGGATCAACCTTCTCCACGAACCAAACATGAGAGCGCCTTGCGTCAGCTTTTTCTATAAACGCAAATAGTATTAGGGTAATAGCGATTAGGACTTTCTTCATCCCACAAATATATCTTAATTACTATTAACGGAAAAATAATAATTTGGGTTTTTTTATTATGGTAATAAACTGCGCACCATTTTTGTTAAAATGAGGGCATAAAAATTTGTCCAACCCGGTCTTTTCAGGTGATCAGAATCTCTCATTGCAGAATCTGGCACATTCCAGGAACTTTCGGTTGTAAAAAATTTTATTTTAGGACAATAAGAAGCAATGTTTTGATTTAGCTTTTTCATTACCCCTTTTTTCTCCCATTCTTTAACCACTGTTTTCGGCATTGGGGATCTAATGAGATGTATCTGAAAATTATACCTATCTGACAAATCGCATATTTTCACAATCGAACTTTTTGCTGATTGAGACATGCTTATTATTTCTTCCGATCTCTTTTTAATATCTGCAGAGATTCGTAATCTTGCAGTATCTGATTCTTCAAACGATAAGTTTGTTTCGATTGTTGGTTGGTTTGGCATCATATCACGATCGGGAAGTTCTTTCCCCGTGTTGAAATCTATATTTCTTCCAAATAAGTAGGAACTTAATTTATAAAAAATTTTATCTTCTAAATTTAATATCGCTAATTTTTCTTTAGGTTCTTCAAAATTTTTAAGAGCCTCCTTAAGCAATAAGATTTCATTTTTTTTCTGAAATATAGAAAATAAGTAAACTTCAGCGCTCTTGCCTTCTGGTTCGTAGCTATAGAACTCTGGTGTTGATGCTATAATTAGATGTTGAATCGGGGCATTATGATCAAGATATCGTTTGATGATAAAATAGCCACCAATCAAACCGCTTGCTAAGTTAGTTGTAAGATTTACGACATTATTATTTTTGTGGATTTTATAAGTTTTTAATACATCATACGTGATACTGTCACCTAAAATAGCAACCTCTGCTTGGTTGTTTCCTTTCTCCAGCGCCGCAACTAATTTATCTGTATCATGCCTAAGCATGGGCGTATCTTTTAATGCATAGGCAAATAATTCTACAGTCAGCGCTAAGAAGATTAGATAAATAGGAAAAGTTACTAATATAAATTTATACCAACTATTCATGACATTTTCTCTTAGAACTGAAAGTAGAGGAATGTTTTCGGTTCATCAAGCCAACCCAGAGTTAACCAAACCATTAACGCTAAAGAAAATGCCAACCAATGATTTGGTCTTATTACCTTATAGTGCTTTGCCAGATTCGGTATTAAAACGGATAGAGTAGATAAGATAACTAACCATATGGATAGTTTTAAAGTAAAGGTCCCTGTGGAGAAAAGGCTTAAAGTTTCCCAATGTAGACTGGGGGCATCTATGTATCTTTTTAACCAATCTGGAAAAATTATCTTTGTGGGTGATAGCATTGATGCGATCATTTGGTTTCCTTCAGATACATTGCTTGCGCGAAAATATACGAAAGAACAAATCACAACAATAAACGTTAAGAATCTCCCCAGTATTTTTGGTGGTATGGGCTTAGCCCACCCTCTCCCGTGTTATGCGCAAAGTTACCCATTTGCGCACCACGATTCAGTGCCATTATGGCATTGGCACTGAGGGCACCGAAACTCATGGCAGAAATATTCAGGCGCGAAGCATCGTACGGCTGTGAGCACTG
>CAYMIQ010000191.1:2142-2359 GCA_964390605.1 uncultured Rickettsiales bacterium | reverse complement strand
TACGGTATAGGTGATTCCGCAACATATTCAGCATTAACTATAAATTTACGAAAAAAACAGGAAATAAACAGAAGCGAGCTGATAAGAAAGTTCGTGGAGTTACAATATCAAAGAAACAACATAGAATTGCGAAGAGGTAATTTCCGAGTTAAAGGGGATGTAATTGAAATTTTTCCAGCACATTATGAAGACCAAGCGTGGAGAATATCTTGCTTCG
>CAYMIQ010000191.1:0-2126 GCA_964390605.1 uncultured Rickettsiales bacterium | reverse complement strand
TTGATAAAAAAATAGAAAAAATTATAGAATTTGATCCTTTAACTGGAAAAAAAAACGCCGACCTTGACAATATAAAAATCTACGCAAATAGTCACTACGTGACAACCAAGCCAACTATCAAAACCGCAATTGAAACTATCCGAGAAGAACTCACACAAAGGATAGATTATTTCAAGAATTCTAAAAAATTACTTGAGGCGCAAAGAATCGAAGAAAGAACTAATTTTGATCTAGAAATGATACAAGCAACTGGAACTTGCAGTGGAATAGAAAACTACTCCAGACACTTAACTCATCGTCTTCCGGGAGAGCCACCGCCAACCTTATTTGAATATTTACCGAAAGATTCACTACTAATAGTGGACGAGTCTCATGTATCAATCCCACAAATCAATGGCATGTTTAAGGGCGACAGAAGTCGGAAAGAAACTCTCGCTGATTTTGGCTTCCGATTGCCATCTTGTTTAGATAATAGACCATTAAAATTCGAAGAATGGGACACGACCAGACCAGAAACAATATTCGTATCTGCTACGCCAGCCGAATGGGAACTAAAGAAATCAAAGAAAAAATTGGTAGAACAAATAATCAGGCCAACGGGCCTTATTGACCCCGAGTGCGAAATACGCCCCGCATCTTCTCAAGTCGACAACTTAATAGGAGAATGTAAAAAGATTGTAGAGAGGAAGCAAAGGGTTTTAGTCACGACCCTTACAAAGAAAATGGCAGAAGATTTAACGGAATATATGGGTGAGGTAGGCATTAAAGTTCAGTATATGCATTCTGATATTGATACAATTGATAGAATCAAAATCATCACTAACTTAAGAAAGGGTAAATTTGACGTGCTGGTAGGGATTAATCTTCTGCGAGAAGGTCTGGACATACCGGAATGCGCACTCGTAGCAATTTTAGATGCTGATAAGGAAGGATTTCTGAGATCAAGAACGTCGCTAATACAAACTATAGGCCGTGCAGCAAGAAATATTGATGGAAAGGTTATTCTCTATGCTGATGGGCAAACAAGATCAATAATACACGCAATAGAAGAGACAGACAGGAGAAGGCAGAAGCAACGAATATTCAATAAAAAAAATAATATTACCCCATCAAGTGTAAGGAAAAATATCAAGAATATTTTAGATAGTATCTATGAAAAAGATCACGTAACAATTGGCAACAAAAATCTTGAATATCAAGAAGTTAAGGATATAAAAAAACAGATTAAAAAACTTGAAAAAGAAATGTTAGAAGCTGCTAATCAACTTGAATTTGAAGAGGCCGCAAAACTAAGAGATAAAATTAAAAGAATGGAAGCGAGTCATCTTGGTGTAATATCATCAAATATCTCAAGAAAGATCAAATGAGAATGAATGGGACATATATAGTTTTAGTTTTGCTTTTGCTCTCTAGCTGCACGCAGGCAGGGTATGTTAAGGGTGGCGTGGATCTAATTTTATTGGGTACAACAAATAAAACAACAAGTGATCATGCACTCAGCATAGCAACAAAAAAAGATTGTAAAACAGTAAGAATATTATCAAAGAATGATGTATGTAGGCCTAACGAATATCATGCCAGTGAAGGTAGTAAAAACTTCTGCCCTGTGCCATCATGCTATCCTAAAAAAATCAGGATAAAGAAATAAAAGAAACGTATATGAGGTAAAGAAAAATATCTACTAAACAAAATATTCTAGTAACAGGGGCCGCGAAACGAATCGGTAGGGCCATCGCCATGCATCTTGCCAAAAAAGGATATGCCATAACAATACATTTCCATAAATCGAAAAAGCAAGCATTGCAACTTCAGAAAACAATAAAGAAACAAGGTGGGAAGGCGAATTGTGTACAAGCAAATCTTAACCTTGAGAAAGAGATAGAAAATTTAATCAATAAAGCAAATAAAAAATTCGGCAAGATTACGTGTTTAGTGAATAATGCATCTAATTTTGAGATCGATAATCTAAAATCACTAACAAAAAAGACATGGGATCTGAATTTGAATATAAATTTACTTGCGCCGCTCTTACTCATAAAAAAATTTGAAAAACAGTTACCGAAAGGTACTCCAGGAAATATCATTAATATAATTGACCAACGCGTCTGGAATCTAACTCCTTATTT
>CAYMIQ010000190.1:0-2411 GCA_964390605.1 uncultured Rickettsiales bacterium | reverse complement strand
TCTCCTCTTAAAATTTTTGCAAAAATATTATTATCGTCGTAATTCATCTTTTTTTCTTTTTAATTTTTCCTCGATACCAGATTTTCCTTTCCTTCTATCGAGCTCTTGCCAAACTTCCTGGGGTTTAACTCCTTTTGCTACCCATAATACTAAAAGATGATAAAGCAAATCCGCACTTTCTTGAATTGTCCTCCTGGGACTTTCTTTCAATGCAGCATGAACTACCTCTTGCGCTTCTTCTTTGATTTTTTTACCAATATGCCGTCTACCTAGAGAAAGTAGCTTAACGGTATAAGAATATTTTTTTGCTTTGGAGCTTAATTTCTTTCTTCTCCTTATGAGATCATATAATAAATTCAAAGCAAATCTCTTCTGTCTTGTAGTTTTCATATTTTTACCTATCCATTTTCCAATCGCACTGGAATCTTGTTTTTTTTCATAAATTCTTTTGCCTCTATAATGGTGTGAATGCCGAAATGAAAAATAGAAGCAGCCAAAACTGCACTAGCATGCCCATTTGTTACACCTTCTGCAAGATGTTGGAGGCCCCCAACACCACCGCTTGCAATAACAGGAACTGGGATTGAATCAGAAATCGTGCGCGTTAACTCAATATCAAAACCATCTTTTGTACCATCACGATCCATGGAAGTTAATAAAATTTCCCCAGCACCTAATTTAGCTACTTTTTTTGACCATTCCAATGCATCCAATCCTGTAGCATTTCTTCCTCCATGGGTAAAAATCTCCCACTTCCCACTCTTTATTTTTCTAGCGTCAATTGCCACAACAATACATTGATTTCCAAATTTTTCTGCAGCCTGCTTAATAATATCTGGGTTCTCTACAGCTCTTGTATTTATTGAAACTTTATCGGCTCCAGCAAGTAATAATTTTCTTATATCTTCCAAAGTTCTAACCCCTCCCCCAATTGTTAAGGGCATAAAGCACACTTCAGCTGTTTTTTGTACCACATCGTAAAGGATGTCACGATTTTCGTTGCTGGCAGTTATATCAAGAAAAGTCAGTTCATCTGCGCCCTGTGCATCATAGTAAGTTGCTTGATCAATAGGATCGCCAGCATCCACTAAGTTGGTAAAATTCACACCTTTCACCACTCTTCCTTTATCAACATCTAGACAAGGTATAATTCGTGCTGTTAACATTTTGATATTATTTTAGAATCGTAATGGCTTTTTTTAAATCAATTTTTTCTTCATAAATTGCCCTCCCCACTACTACTCCACAAACTCCTAAACTTTCGTACTTTTTTAATAATTGTAAATCATCGTGGGAAGATACACCTCCACTCAAAATAATGGGAACATTTATTGCATCAGCAAAAAATTCTAGCTGATCAATATTAGGCCCTGATAGCACACCATCCCTATTAATATCTGTATAAATTATCGCAGCGACACCAAAATCTTCTAATTTTCTTGCTAAATCTACCGCTTGGGTTTTGCTGGTCTTTTCCCAGCCTTCAGTACAAACGTAACCATTTCTGACATCGATTCCTACAACTATACTATTCGGGAACAACTTGCATGATTTTCTAACTAAATTAGAATTTTCTAAAGCCGCAGTACCTAAAATAATTCTATCTAGCCCCTTAGATAACCATAGCTCTATAGACTTTAAGTTCCTTATCCCTCCTCCTAATTGAATCTGAACATCCACCTCTTTTCGAATCGCCTCTATAGATTCAACATTTTTTACTTTCCCAAAATAAGCTCCATCCAAATCTACAAGATGAATCCATTCACAGCCCATGCGTTTAAAAAAAGACGCCTGATCGGCTGGGTTTTTATTGAATACGGTTGCGCTATCCCTTTTGCCCTTAACCAATCTTACACAATCGCCATCTTTGATATCTATCGCTGGAAATAGAATCATCCCCCTAAGGCTCCCAGTTTAAAAAATTAGAGATAAATTTTATTCCATTCTTCTGACTCTTCTCAGGGTGAAACTGAGCACCTATAATATTGTCTTTTGACACAACTGAGGTAATTTTTTCCGAGTAATCCGTGGTAGCGATTAAGTGCTTTTCGTCCGAACAAACAAAATTATAACTATGAACAAAGTAGAAATAAGGATTGTTTTGAAATCCCTGAAAAACAGTATGCGCTTGACCAACCTGTACGTTATTCCATCCCATATGAGGAATCTTAAATTTTTTTCCCTTTAATTTAATAGGTCTAACCAAACCAGAAATGAGTCCTAGTCCCTTATGCTCTCCATACTCTAAACCTTTATCCGCCAACAAATGCATGCCAACACAGATTCCTAAAAAAGGTTTTCCTGCCTCAATTACTTGCTTAGAAATCTCTTGAGTAAGGCCTGGGATAAGATCTAACCCTTTCTTGCAATCTCCGAAGGAGCCAACCCCAGGAAGAACAATATTTGAAGAG
>CAYMIQ010000189.1:0-2421 GCA_964390605.1 uncultured Rickettsiales bacterium | reverse complement strand
TGAAAGTCTTTTTGTGTGTCAATATTAATTAGATCTTCAGTTATAAAAGCACCACACTTTAAACCTAAAGTTCTTTTTTGTTTTTTCAAACAATTTCTTGTAAATGCATAACAGGCACCGTTCCTATGGTAAAGTATTTTTAGCTGTTGTCTGGCTATAATTTTATCGCCCTGATTATCGTAATAACTAAGTGATATATTTTTTGAAACCTTTAATTGTTTCAAAGGGTGCATTTTTAAATCTGATTTAGTAACTGTCCATACAGAATCAAAATTTTTATTTACCAACATTTTTACGCAACCAGTTATATGTTTTGCTTTTCTTAAGGGCGAGGTAGGCTGGAGAAGCAAAACGATGTCATAGGTGGTGGAGTCAATTTTTTCCATTTTATCTAAAGCATGATTTAAAACCGATAAATCAGAGACTTGATCACCAGATAATTTTTTTGGTCTTATAAAGGGGACATCAAGCCCACAGTTTAAGGATATTTTTTTGATTTTATTGTTATCAGTCGAAACAACAGTCCTATCGATACAACGAACCTTTTTTATGATTTTGCTGATCCAGCATATAAGTGGTACACCGGCTAAAGGTTTGATATTCTTTAATTTTATCCCCTTACTTCCACCTCTAGCAGGGATTACGGCCAATACATTTTTTTTGTTTATCATTTTTATTCCACTTTCAGACTGATATCTATTGATTTCGCTGAATGGGTAATTGTTCCCACAGAAATAAAGTTTACACCGGTGTTGGCAATTTTTTTTATGTTGTTTAAATTAATGTTGCCTGAGGCTTCTAGCATCGCTCTCCCAGAATTTATTTTGACTGCATTCTTGAGACTCTTCAAGCTCATATTATCCAGAAGTATATATTTTGCTCCATTGGCAAGTGCTTGCTCTAGTTGGGTTATATTTCCACATTCAATAATAAAATCGCGGACTTTGTTTTTATTTAGTTTTTGTAAGGTCGTTTTTACGCCTCCAAGCATCTTTATGTGATTGTCTTTTACTAAGACATGATCATAAAGTCCCATTCGGTGATTTTTGGCACCACCAACAAGAGTAGCGTATTTTTCTATAGCTCTTAAACCTGGCTTTGTTTTTCTGGTGTCAAGAATTTTTGTTTTCGTTCCTTTTATTTTTTTGATAAATGATCTTGCCAGTGTAGAGATTCCTGAAAGGTGTTGGATAATATTAAGGGCTACTCTTTCGCCGCTTAGTATCGCCTGTGCGGGACCTTGGATGGACGCGATAATGTTACCTTTTTTTCCCTCCTTTCCATCATGAATCTTTATATGTATTTTACATTTATGAGAAACTGTTTGAAAAACTTTTTTCAATAGATATACGCCACAAATAGTAGCATTTTCATGAAGAATAATTTTTGCTTTTGCTTGGTCTTGTTTATGAATTAAAATGTTTGTAGTTATATCTCCTGTTCCGATGTCCTCACGTAGCGCATCGCTCAGTAAACGTTCGACTTCTTTTTTATTAAATTTCATTAATAGGTTTTCATGCAAGACAGGAAAAGATTATCCTTTATCATGCCACTAAATCCGTAGGTGATTTATTTAGGTTTGAGTTACCTGATTTAGTATTATTCGACATTTCCAACATTCTATTGAGTGGTTTGTATGCAGCGATTCTCATCTTTTCCTTGATTTCGATTTTTGGATTCATGTTTCTCATACAAATATATAGTTTTTCCAGAGTATTTAATTCCATGAATGGGCAATTGACACAGGAGCACTTCCCGTCAGATCCTGGGAGTGGGAAGAATTTCTTTTCTGGAGAAGATTTTTTCATTTGATGAATCAAGTGCGGCTCTGTCCCAATAATAAATTCTCTTGCTTGTGATTTTTCGACAAATTTTATCATCGAGGATGTAGAACCTATATGGTCAGCAAAATCTAGGATATTACTTGGGCATTCGGGATGGGCCGTAACTACCGCATCCGGATGTTTAGTCTTAAGTTTTACGAGCTCACGCTCAGAGAATTGTTCGTGCACTATACATGTGCCAGGCCATAATAGAAGTTCCCGACCCGTCTTTTTTGATAAAAACGATCCTAAATGACGGTCTGGAGCGAAAAGAATATTTCTATCCTCAGGTATTTGTCTTATTATTTTTTCAGCATTTGATGACGTAACTATGATGTCTGAGAGGGCCTTTATTTCAGCTGAGCAGTTTATATAGGTAATTGCTAAATGATCGGGGTGTTTTTCCCTGAAAAGCTTGAATGGTGTTGGTTGACAGGATTCTTCCAACGAACAACCTGCATCAATGTCTGGCAATAGTACGGTTTTTTTGGGGTTTAAAATCTTAGCTACTTCGGCCATAAATTTTACTCCACAAAAAACAATTACTTCGGCATTAGTTTTTTTTGCCTTTTTTGATAGATCCAGAGAATCACCAACA
>CAYMIQ010000188.1:0-2426 GCA_964390605.1 uncultured Rickettsiales bacterium | reverse complement strand
AAATTGCCGAAGATATTGATCCTGATTATATGAAGGCAATGAAATCAGCAATGTCTGCGGGCGTAAAAATACTGTGTTATTACTGCAAGGTGTCTCCAGCATCGATCCACCTAGACAAGAAGATAAAATTCTCAATAACTAGAAAATAAATTGATCCTAAGATGAACGAAGAAAATATTACGATACATAATGAAAAGGGTTTTGAATCTATGAAGTCCGTCGGGGAATTAGCAGCGAAAACTTTAGATTTTATTACCCCGCACGTTAAACCTGGCGCAACTACCGATCAACTAAACACTCTCTGTCATGACTTTACATTGGAAAATAACGCTATTCCTGGCCCCTTAAACTATAAAGGATTTCCGAAATCCATTTGCACATCAGTCAATCATGTTGTCTGCCATGGAATACCCAGCAAGGAAAAGGTTTTAAAAGAAGGAGATATAATTAACATTGATGTTACGCCAATTCTCAACGGATGGCATGGAGATACTAGTCGTATGTTTTACGTAGGCAAGCCTAGCGTCAAAGCACGGAAGTTAGTCGAAGTCACATACCAAGCCATGATGAAGGGAATTGAAATTGTTAAACCTGGTGCAAGGCTTGGTGACATTGGTCATGCAATTCAAAGTTATGCTGAAAAAAATAATTTTTCCGTAGTGCGAGATTTCTGTGGACATGGAGTAGGAAAAATCTTTCACGAGCCACCAAACGTTCTTCATTATGGCAACTCTGGAGAAGGAATCACCTTAAGAGAGGGAATGATCTTCACAATTGAGCCCATGATTAATGCTGGAAAATATGATGTAAAAATACTAGATGATCAGTGGACTGCGGTAACGCGCGATCGATCCCTTTCGGCACAATTTGAACATAGTATTGGGGTTACCAAAGAAGGGTTTGAAATTTTTACCCTCTCCCCAAAAGGTTATGACTACCCACCCTATGAAGATTAAAGAGCGCTATGGACTTGTTTACGGAAAAGGTTTCTATTATATATAAAAAGAGGAAAAAATGATCCCACGCTACTCCCGACCCGAAATGGCTGCTATTTGGGAATCCAAGAATAAATACAAAATTTGGATGGATATAGAACTGCACGCATGTGATGCGCAAGCAAAAATAGGGCTAATTCCAAAAGTAGCTGCAAAAACCATTCGAAAAAAAGCAAAATTTCAGGTCAAGAAAATTGATGCAATTGAAAAGCGAGTGAAACACGATGTCATTGCGTTTCTAACAAATCTCGCCCAACACATTGGACCAGAATCTAGATTTGTACACCAAGGAATGACCTCTTCAGATGTTGTCGACACGGGTTTTAATTTCCAACTTTGTCAAGCGGCAGACCTTCTGCTTCGGGACATCGGTGATTTACTTAAGGTATTAAAAAAAAGATCCATCCAGTATAAAAAAACTATCTGCATGGGCAGAAGTCATGGGATGCACGCAGAGCCAACAACCTTTGGTCTGAAGCTAGCGCAAGCCTATTCTGAATTTAAGAGAAATAAATTACGGCTAGAATATGCAAAGAAAGAAATTCAAACGTGCTCAATCTCAGGTGCTGTAGGCAATTTTGCCAGCATTAATCCATTCATTGAGAAATACGTTGCCAAAAAAATGGGCCTTAATGTTGAGCCTATCGCAAGCCAAATTATACCTCGTGATCGACATGCGTTCTTTTTTGCTACGCTAGGCACGATAGCCAGTTCAGTAGAGCGCCTAGCAACTGAAATACGACATCTGCAAAGAACGGAACTCGGTGAAGCGGAGGAATATTTCTCAAGTGGTCAGAAAGGCTCTTCAGCTATGCCCCACAAAAAGAATCCCATTTTGTCAGAAAATATTACCGGATTAACGCGAATGATCAGGTCCTATACTCTTCCAGCAATGGAAAATGTTAATCTTTGGCACGAAAGAGATATCTCTCACTCATCAGTTGAGCGTGTTATTGCTCCAGACGCAACGATTGCCTTAGATTTTATATTGAACCGCCTTAGTGGGATTATAGGAAAATTGGTCGTTCACCCCAAAACGATGCTGGAAAACCTTAATAAATCACTTGGCTTATATAACTCCCAAAGGGTTCTGCTCACCCTGATTAAAAAGGAAGTGAGCAGGGAAAAGGCCTACAAGATCGTGCAGTCAGTAGCGATGAAGTCGTGGAAGGAACAAAAGCCATTCATCGATATGCTGAAAAAGGACAAGCAAATCACCAAACTTCTCAACGAAAAAGAAATTGATGGATCCTTTAGCCCAGAATATTTCCTAAAGAATGTAGAGAGGATTTTTAAAAGAATCTTCTAGTCCCTGTCTCTTCTCCAATATCTAAGAATCGCCCTCAATCTGCTTCAAGGCTTCGCTTCCAAAAAAGTCTAGTTGTTCACGAATTTTGCTCTCATCAAGATCCATAGTCTTCTCCTGACAAT
>CAYMIQ010000187.1:0-2440 GCA_964390605.1 uncultured Rickettsiales bacterium | reverse complement strand
TCAGCATGCGGATCAACCCCTCTTCTTTTGAGCGATTGATCAAATAACTTAGGGTCCTTTCTAATCTTTTTTATGTCTAACATAATTCTTCACTATTTTTTTTCTATGAGTTTTATTAAAAAGATTGAAAACTCATAAAGCAATAGAATTGGTAATGCCAATGCAATTTGGCTGATTATATCTGGAGGAGTCAATATTGCCGCAACAGCAAATGCAATAATAATATTGTATTTTCTATTCTTAATTAACGTTTCTGAGCTCAGCGCGCCAAGCTTTGCTAAAAAAGATAAAACTACTGGCAATTGAAATGTCATGCCGAATGCCCACATAAGCATTAAAACAATTGAAAGGTATTCGTTTACTTTTGCCTCTAATTGTATTGGTAGCGCCTCGTTTCCGGCAACTTCAAAGCCTAAAAAAAATTTCCAGGCTAATGGAAGTATTAAATAGTAAACCAGTGATATGGCGATTAAAAATAAAATAGTTGATGAAACAAAAAAGAATGCGAAAAGGAATTTTTCCTTTTTATAGAGTCCTGGTGCTGCAAACAACCATATCTGCCCTACTAAAAAAGGTGACGAGAAAATTAATGCACTGAAGAAAGCCACTTTTAGATAAGTTGTAAAAACCTCAGTAAGCCCAGTATATATCATTCTCCTTTCACCAGAATCCTCTAAAGCATTTGCTAGTGGTTCTGTTAGGAATCCATAGATATTTTCAGCAAAACCAAAGCTAAGAAGAAAAGCTAAAGTAAGAAAAGAAAAAGACCACAGCATTCTATTGCGTAACTCAGAAATGTGATCTATCAGTGGCATTTCTTTCAAGTTTTCCTGTTTTTTTTCATTTGGCATGTTAATGAGTTATCTTTCTTTTCTATCTTTTTTCTCTGGAGGTTTTTTAAATTTTTGTATGGAATCTTCATCAGCAAAGCTGTTCATTTCCGAGGAAATATCATGTATCAACAGACGTATTTTGCGGAAAAAACCACCGACTGACCGAAAAACAGCAGGCAAGTCCTTTGGCCTAACGATAAGTATCGCCAGAACTAATATTAACAGAATTTCTGACCATCCAATACTAAACATACCTGAACCTGCAAAAGCAGTTAGTTATCAGTTCAATTATTGGGGCATGACAGGATTTTAGTTATATCCATTTAAGGAATTACTTCTCTTTTTTATCTCCATCCTCTTTTTTATCTTCTTGTAGCCCAGCCCGAAAACTTTTTACGCCTTTAGCTAAATCTGACATAACCTTAGGTAATTTTCCTGCACCAAAGATTATTAAAACTATCACGAGTACTAAGATTATTTGCCAAGGACCTATATTCATGCTTATCCCCTCAAAATATTGTTATTTTAATTGTCTTTCTTTATGGCTGCGATCCAGTCTTAAGTTTCTTCTCTTTAGCATCGTCCAGCCCCAATCCCGAAAGCTTTTCTTTACTAAGTTGTTCATAGGCAGTAATTGCCGGCTTTGTATCATGTAGTCCAGAGGCCTTTAATTCTTCTAGACCAGGAAGATCCTTGACCGAAGATAAATTAAAGTGATCTAGAAAATTTTCCGTAGTTCCCCAAGTGGTAGGCCTTCCTGGGGCCTTTCTTTTGCCTTTTGGATGAATCCAATTCTCCTCAAGTAAAATATCAAGCGTCCCTCTACTCAATGCCTTGCCCCTAATTTCCTCAACTTCAGCTCTCGTGATTGGTTGGTAGTAAGCAATAATTGCCAAAGTTTCTAAACATGCTTGAGATAATCTCCTGAGTGACTCAACTTCAATTTTTAAAGAATCTGTTATGTCTGGGGATGTTCGAAATGCCCATTTTTGATTCACCCTCACCAAATTAATTCCTCTGGAAGAGTAATGTGATCGTAATTCGGCTAAAAGTTCTTTGATATCGCTTCCCTCTGGAAGTTTTGATAAAAGCGTCGGCTCATCTAGTGGTTCAGTTGCCGCAAATAGCATTGCTTCCAAAATATTTATGGGGCTCTTTTTGTCATCCATCTTGGCTCTCCTTTTCCGTTGAGGTCATTGGGTTCTTTAAAAAAATAGGTCCGTATAAATTTTTCTGTTGAATCTCTAGGCCGCCGTTCTTGGCCAATTCTAAACTAGCAGATAATGTTGATGCTAATGCAGATTTTAGCATTAGGCTGCCCTTTATATTCTTGGGAAGGCAGTCAACGAGGCCCACCCATTCTTTCGAGCTTCCTAAAACAGCCTGAAGTCTTTTAGAACAATCTTCTACCGCGAATAAAAGATGAGGCTCAATAGTCAGGCTTTGAGCCTGCTGATCATTTTGATTCTGTGTGTAAGCTTTTAAAAGCTCATAAAGGGAAACATCGTAAATGGTTTTTCTTGTATTTCTGATTCCTTCTGGCTCTCCTCTTGAAAAAATGTCCCTTCCAAGTCTTGGTCTGTTAACTAAGTTTAAAGCCAAGCTCT
>CAYMIQ010000186.1:691-2452 GCA_964390605.1 uncultured Rickettsiales bacterium | reverse complement strand
TTTTCGGGAACATGTACCAATTGCCCATCCTTTATTTATATTACTGGTATAGGGCATCCCCAATATCTTTGTCTAGAAACTCCCCAATCTCTTAGCTTATATGTTTTTTTAGATTTTCCCTGATTCGTTTTTTCCAACTCTTTGATTATTCTTTTTTGAGCATCTTGTACAGAAAGTCCATTTAAAAAGTCTGAATTTATCAATATACCGTCTTCTTCTGCTAATGCTTTATCTTGTATTGTTATATTTTTCCCATTTGGAGATATGACTGGATTAATCGGAAGATTGTATTTTTGTGCGAATTCAAAATCTCGCTGGTCATGAGCTGGGCAACCAAATATAGCCCCACTTCCGTACTCCATCATTACGAAGTTGGCTATGTACAATGGAAGAGTAGTCTTTTTTCTAAAAGGATGAATAATATTGATATTTAGATCATAGCCCTTTTTCTCGTTTTTTTCTAAATCTTGCTGGTTTTTGGCTTCATTTAGACAGTTTTTACAGAATTCACCAACTTTTGGATTATTTGCGGATAGCTTTTGAATTATAGGGTGGTCAGGGGCTATAGCACAGAAAGAGGCACCAAAAATCGTATCAGGGCGAGTTGTAAAGACTTCCAAGACTTCACTTCTATTGTCTATTTTAAAATTAATCTCTGCTCCATCCGATCTCCCAATCCATTCTTTTTGCATAAGTCTTACTTTTTCGGGCCATTCTTCTAAAAGGCTTAAATCATTTAATAATTCATCACTGTATTTACTGATTCTAAGAAACCATTGTTTTAATTTTTTTCTTTCTACCGATGCTCCAGATCTCCAACCCTTTCCATCAATTACCTGTTCGTTAGCTAATACAGTTTTGTCTACTGGGTCCCAGTTTACGTATGATTCTTTCCTATAAGCGATGCCTTTTTTTAGAAAATCAAGAAACATTTTTTGTTCATGCTTGTAGTAATCATAATCACATGTACTAATCTCCCTTTCCCAGTCGTAAGCAAAACCCATGGAAAGTAATTGCTGTTTCATTATTTTAATATTAGATTTAGTCCAAATTTCAGGATGTGTTCCACTCTCCTTTGCAGCATTTTCTGCTGGCATTCCAAATGCATCCCAGCCCATAGGGTGTAGTACATTATTTCCCTGCAACCATTTGAATCTAGCCACGACATCACCGATGGTATAGTTCCTGACGTGCCCCATATGAATTTTTCCAGAGGGGTAAGGAAACATTTCTAGGGTATAAAACTTTTTTTTATGATTATCTTCCTTGCCTTGAAAGCATCGGTTTTTATGCCAGGCTTGTTGCCACTTTTTTTCTATTTTTTTAAATTCGTAATCGGACATCGTACTCCCATTAAAGTAGCTTAAAATTTAATAGAACTACATTATATATTCTAAATGATTTTTTAATAACCTTATTATTCATTCATATCTTTTTTGAATGCGTCCAACGCTGCTACTCCAGATGCATTGGTAGAGTATAGCCTTTTAATGTTATTTTTATTAACGCCTCCTAGCGCTAATATAGGAGTAGGGGATTTGCGGGAAAGAGTTGAGAATTGTAATACTCCCAGGTGAGATTTTTTCAAATTACTATATGTGGGGAAAACTGGTGATAACAAGATTGCGGATATATTTAAATTTGATGCACCTTCAGGTTACTCAGGTGATGATTATGTTACATCTGTAGAACCTAGAATAACTTTTTATGAAACCTATGAAAAAGCAAAAAATGAAATATATAAACTTGCTTTAAAACATT
>CAYMIQ010000186.1:0-681 GCA_964390605.1 uncultured Rickettsiales bacterium | reverse complement strand
GCAGGATAGTTGTGCGCAGAAGAAGTAATTAACAGATTTTTATTAATACGACGTAATTGTAGCCCAGCTTTTGTAGGCATTCGTAACAAATTTTCAGGAATATGAATATTTGGTATTCTCAGAAGGCTTGCTTGTAAAATAGATCCAGCAAAAAAAAACTTTATTTTTCTTGAGCGACACTTATTAAATATTTCTTTGGTTTTTAAAAAAATATTTTTCTTATAATGATCTCTGCAGATAATCCCAATATTTTTTGGTAAATATTTAATAATTCCTTCTGATATCGGCAAACGAATTGCATCTGTGATTAAAAGCAAATAAGGTATGTCACTTGATTTTTTTGAAGATTGTAGGTGTAGCTTTAAAGCGAAACTTTTGAACATAAATGATAACTAATTGTAACGAATAAAATGCCAGATAATAAAGATAGTTCAGATATACAGGAAAATTACCAAAAAGTTAATCACAGGTTGCAAAAGGCGCTTCATTCAGCATCTAGAGTTGGGAAGACTGTAGAGCTTATTGCAGTTTCAAAGAATCAAACTGTGGAGAAAATTGATCTTTTAATAAAGCTTGGTCATAGGGTTTTTGGAGAAAATAGGGTGCAGGAGGCAAAGCTAAAATGGCCTGCTATTAAAATGAAATATTCAGATGTTCAACTTCATTTGATAGGCCCACTTC
>CAYMIQ010000185.1:0-2455 GCA_964390605.1 uncultured Rickettsiales bacterium | reverse complement strand
AAGATAAAAAGTCAGCAGAAAAAGTTACTGAATAAAACATAAGTTAGAGGTAGAAACGATATCCCTCCTCTCATAAAATGGTTATCCACAGCTTATCCTCGATATCCACAATCTAAAGACAATTTTTAACTATTAAATTCCTTATGCTCTGCTATCTTGTTCGAGAAGACAAAGCAACATGGCAAATCAAAACAAAACATCTCAAAAAGTAACATCCCTGCAAGAAAAAGATAGCGGGACGTTTAGAAATCCTCCAGCAAATTACGACGCGGAACGAGCGCTATTAGGGTCTATACTAATCGACAACCTTAGCCTTGATAGAGTATCATTTCTAATGCCTGAACATTTTGCTGATCCCAATCATGGGGAAATTTTTCAAGTACTATTAACAGTCATTCAGAAGAGCGGTCAAATTGCAGACCCTCTAACACTAAAAAATTATTTCGAATCAAAGGATAGATTGGAAAGTATCGGAGGTGCTGCATACATCGCAAAACTCGCTGAAGAAGCTGTATTAACCTCTAGTGCAGGAGAGTATGGTAGAATTATTTACGATCTTTACAAAAGAAGAATGTTGGTGTCTTTAGGGCACGACATAATGAATCGTTCTTACGACAACAACTTGGAAGAAAGCGCATCCAACCTGATTGAGAAAGCAGAGCAAAATCTGTACGAATTAGCCACCAGCGATGATTATGATGGTGATTTGCGGTCTTTTGATAAATCTTTGACTAGTGCAATTAAAATTGCAGAAACCGCTTATAAAAAAGACGGAAAATTGACAGGTGTATCGACGGCTCTTTTAGATTTGGATAAACAACTCGGAGGCCTGCACCCGTCAGACCTGGTAATAATTGCGGGAAGACCATCTATGGGAAAAACAGCAATTGCGACCAATATAGCTTACGCAGCTGCAAAGAATTATAAGGAGGTGCCGAGCCAGGATGGAACAAAGAAGATTGAGGACGGGGCCAAGGTCGCATTTTTTTCATTAGAAATGTCATCAGAACAACTAGCCACAAGGATACTGGCAGAACAGGCAAAGATTAGTTCTGAAAAGATCAGAAGAGGAGAAATTTCAAATAGTGATTTCCAGAATATTGTCCAAGCAAGTCATGATCTTTCGACTATACCCCTGTGGATTGATGATACCCCTGCCCTAACAATATCTAATATTAGAACCAGGGCCAGAAGACTGAAAAGAACTCAAGGTTTGGGACTAATCGTAATAGACTACCTGCAACTAATCTCACCAACTCGAGGGTCAAGGGCAGATGGTCGTGTGCAAGAAATATCAGAAATAACTAGAGGCTTAAAAGCGATAGCAAAAGAACTGGATGTTCCGGTGCTAGCTCTCTCACAACTGTCTCGTAAAGTGGAAGACAGAGAGGATAAGAGACCGCAACTTGCAGACCTCAGGGAATCTGGCTCCATAGAACAAGACGCTGATGTTGTAATGTTTATTTTCCGCGAAGAATACTATCTAGTAAGGCAAGAACCAACGGCGGGAACTGACAAACATTTAGAGTGGCAGCAGGATATGGAGAAAGTCCATAACCTTGCTGAATTAATTGTTGCTAAACAAAGGCATGGGCCAATCGGAAAAGTCTTAACTATATTCGAGCCAAGCGCCACTAAATTCTCAGACTACGTGAAAAATGACAATTTACCTATAACGGAATAATTTTACGATATACAGTAGCATTCCAAACGATTAAGATCTGGGGGCAAAATTCTTGATTATGCTGGGGATGAAAGGAAGAGCCTCCGAGATGTACAAGAATCTAATTCTGAAAAATCCCAAGATAGTAGTAACCTCTTTACTACTTATGCTGTGTTTTTTCTCTACCTTTATTAAAGACTTTAAACTTGATGCCTCTGCGGACTCATTAATCTTAGAGGACGATCAGGATCTTAAGATTTTTAGAGAAACCTCAGAAAAATATGACTCAAATGAGTTTTTAGTCGTTACCTACTCGCCAAAGAAAGATCTATTCAGCGATGAATCTCTATCAACTATAAAAGAATTAAGCGTCGATTTAGCGGAGGTTAATAGCGTAGAGTCTGTGACAAGTATACTTGATATTCCATTGCTAAAGATTACTGGATTAGAATTGACTGATATAACGAAAGAAAAAATTCTCTACCTAAAAGATGAAGGCACTGACAGGCAAAAAGCAAAAGAAGAAATATTATCCAGCCCGATATTTAAAGATCTAATTTTAAGTCAAGATGGAGAGACAACGGCATTATTAATTAATTTGGAGCGCAATCAAAAGTTCTACGACCTAATAAAAGCACGCGATAGATTAAGGAGTGAAAAAAAATTAGGTAAGTTAGATGATGGTGGGGAAGGAAATCTTAAAAAAGTTATTAACGAATATGAGGCGTTAAATGAAAAACTAAATAACCAGAGACACCAAAACATCATAGAGGTCAGAAGCATACTGTCCAA
>CAYMIQ010000184.1:0-2457 GCA_964390605.1 uncultured Rickettsiales bacterium | reverse complement strand
CCAATTTCAAAATCTGGCGGAGTCATGGCACTTAAAGGAAATCTTGCTCCGGATGGTGCTATTGTTAAGGTTGCGGGCATGAAAAGACTTCAGTTCACGGGGAAGGCCAGATGTTTTGAGTGTGAAGAGGATGCTTTTAACGCTGTTCGGTTACGAAAATATAAACGTGGAGAAGTAATTGTAATTAGATACGAGGGACCTAAGGGCGGGCCAGGCATGAGAGAAATGCTAGCCACCACGGCAGCCCTTTCGGGACAGGGAGTCGGGGACGAGGTTGCTTTGATTACTGATGGAAGATTCTCTGGAGCTACAAGAGGATTTTGTGTTGGACATGTTGGGCCTGAAGCTGCTGAAGGTGGTCCTATCGCACTAATAAAAAATGGAGACACTGTCTCCATTGATGCACAAAAGGGACTGATTGAGATTAAATTATCAAAACAAGAGTTAGCAAAAAGAAAAAAAAGATGGAAAGGAAAGAAAACTGATTTTCAATCAGGGGCGCTTTGGCGATATGCACAAACAGTTGGCCCAGCTTTAAAAGGTGCAGTTACTCATCCAGGGGCAAAGTCTGAGACACATATTTTTGCTGATATCTAGAATCTTAAACTACACCAAACAGGAGTGTGATCCGATGGCTTGTCTTTTTCTCTAGGAGACGTGTCAATACCGCTGTCAATTAGCTTATCGCAGGCTTGAGGAGAAAGCAGTATATGATCTATGAGTAAACCTTTATTTTTTTGAAACGATCCCGCGAAATAATCCCAGTAGCTAAAAATCTTTTTACCAGGGTGGATCAATCTTATTGATGAATAGAATCCAAGATTTAATATTTCACGATATTTACTTCTAGTGGTTGGATGGAAGAGTGCATCTTTCTCCCATCCGGCAGGGTCGTAAACGTCTATTTCTTCAGGAATTACATTATAATCACCAGCGAGAATGGTTATTTCCTCATTTTCAATTAACTTTTTTGCGTGCTCAATTAGGCGATCCATCCAGGAAATTTTATAGGTAAATTTATCAGTATTTATTGGATTACCATTAGGCAAATATATAGAGCCAAGCCTAATTTTATTTTTCTTTTCCTGTATTGAAACTTCCAAATACCTTGCTTGAGAATCTTTTTTATCTCCGGGAAGAGATGTCTCCAATATTTTAGTTGGAAATTTTGAAATTACCGCTACGCCGTTATAGGATTTTTGTCCAACTATTGCGACCTTGTAATTTATTGATTCAAACTCTGAAGAAGGAAAGGTTTCGTTAACTGTCTTTGTTTCCTGTAGAAGCAGTACATCACAATTTGATATTTTTAACCAATCAATCACATGAGGTAATCGCACTCTTACTGAATTAACATTCCAAGTAGCAATTTTCATTAGGGAACTGCCTGAATACTGCGAAGGTTATACTGAAAATGAATTGCCGCAACCACAAGAAGAAGTTGCATTAGGATTGACGATCTTAAAATACGATCCATTCAGATCTTCAACGAAATCCACAGAAGAGCCATTTAAAAGTTTCAAAGACGGCTCATCAATCACCACTTCTGCACCACCCTTTTGAAAGATCTTGTCGTTTTTTGTTATAGTCTTATCAAAATCAAACAAATACTGAAAACCTTGACAGCCACCGCCCAATACTTTGATTCGTAACCGCTCTCCTTTAATTTCCTTCTCAAGAACTACAGCCCGAATCCTATCAACCGCTTTTGCAGTCAAAGAAATATTTAAATCTTCACTAGTCATTGCTTTAAAGTATAATGGTTTCTGTAGAAAAATGAATTTTATTTGTGATTTTTCTCATTGCGCAGTTAACCCAAAGAATAGTAAAGGGCGCTTTTTTCATGAAGATGAGAGCACCACGAGGTCACCTTTTCAAAGAGATCGGGATCGAATCATACATTCGACCGCATTTCGCCGACTAAAGTATAAAACTCAAGTCTTTATTTATCATGAGGGAGACCATTATAGAACAAGGTTGACTCACAGTCTGGAGGTTTCTCAGATGGCAAGATCAGTAGCTAGATGCTTTCAGTTAAATGAAGATTTGGCTGAAACTATAGCGCTGTCTCACGATTTGGGTCATCCTCCTTTTGGGCATGCAGGAGAGGGTGCTCTTAACGCAAAGATGGAACCATTCGGAGGCTTCAATCACAACGATCATACTTTTAAACTTATTACGATGCTGGAGAAAAAATATGCGAACTTTGATGGTCTTAATCTAACTTGGGAAACTCTAGAGGGTATAGCCAAGCATAATGGACCCATAAAAAAAGCAACAAAAAAGATAAAATCGATTTTTCATTCTATTTTTAATTTTGATCAAAAATTTGATTTGATGATGAATTTGTTTCCTTCTATCGAGGCACAAATAGCACCAATAACTGATGATATTGCTTATAATAATCATGATATTGATGACGGTCTGAGATCGAAAGTTTTTTCTATAGATGATTTA
>CAYMIQ010000183.1:0-2469 GCA_964390605.1 uncultured Rickettsiales bacterium | reverse complement strand
GCCACTTCCATTTCTTTTCCCGCAAGATGGTCAATTAGAAAGTATATTTTTTTTTGAGCATTTTGTGCATATTTACTTTTTGGGAATTTTTCTATCAATATCTCAAATACTTCTCGCGACATTTGCGTATTTTTTTGATCTCTATTAACGTCGACGACTTGCTCGAAATAGCACAGTCCTTTGATATAATATGCGTACTCTAGATCTTTGTTTGCTGGGTGTAATTGTATAAAACGATCAAAACTGAGAATTGCTTGATCATATTTGTTTTTTTTGTAGTACGAAAAGCCAGCCATCAGTAAACTTTTTGATGCCCAGTAAGAGTAGGGGTGCTGTCTTTCAACTTCTTCAAAAAGCTTTGCAGCTAGTAAATAATTCTGATTTTTAAACTCAAGCAGGGCTTCATTATAAATTGAATCTACGGGTCTTTCAGCATAGCTGATTTCTAAGTCCTCATCTGATTCACAGCCGCATAATAATAGGGTGGCTAGCAATATCCAGACAGATGCTAGTATATTTTTGTATGCTCTCTCTCTATGACAATAATAAAACTTCATTTACTTTGCTGAAAAACAAGGCTTTGAATTTTTTTGTTACAAAAATCTTGCGTAATTATAGCACTCATCTCACTAAATTATCAGCAAGAATTCTTACTTGGGATGCATTTTGTCTGTTGGTGTGAAAATTTAGGGTTTTGTAACAGCTATTTATACAGAAATAGCTTCTTTTAGTGAATAAATAGCATTTTGCGAGTCTTCTGATCTTCCATTTTTTTCATAAAAAGTCCATGACGTTGAATCAGACAGCAGGTCACTCACTAAATGCTGTGTCATGGCATGTCCAGCTTGACTACCTTTGAATTCACCAATTATTGGACTTCCAGCGAGATACAGATCTCCTATGATGTCTAGCAACTTATGTCGTGCAAACTCATTTTTATATCTTAGCCCATCCTCATTAAGGATTTTTTTACCATTGACGATAACGGAGTTTTCCAGAGATCCTCCAAGCGCCATTCCAGAAGCATGAAGTTTGTCAATACTGCTGTATAGTCCAAAGGTTCGAGCCTTTGAAATGTCCGATCCAAAAGAATCTTCCTCCATATCAAAGAAATGTTCTTGTTGGGCAATTATGCAATTGGGGAAAGATATTTTACAGGATATTGTGGATTGATCCGAAGGCTGAATAGAAACAGATTTATTTTTATCTAGCAAAGTAATTTCTTTGAGCACTTTAATATACTTTCTTTTGGCATCTTGCTGAACTATTCCGGCCTTTTCAATCAGTTGCACGATGGGATATGCGCTTCCGTCCATCACCGGAATCTCGTCCCCTTCTATTTCAATCCTGAGATTATCAATTTTACAACCAGCAAGTGCCGCCATTAAGTGTTCAACCGTTCGAATTTGATGATTATCGGAGTTGCCAAGCGTTGTCGACAAATGGGTGTTCACTACATTCTTCCATAAGGCTGGTATCTGGGATATTTTCCCCTGACCACATTTTTTATAAAAAACTATTCCTGCATTCGGATCTGCAGGTTTCAGAGAAACCGAAGCGACCCTCCCAGTGTGAATACCCACACCACTGAAGCTTACCTTCTGTTTTATTGTTGACTGCCACATTCCTTGATCACTAGCAGTAATGTGGGATTTTCTCAAATAACTCTTTGTTACACTTTGTTACATGTATGTTTGCTTACAACGGCTTTAAATTGTCTTTGAACCAGGCAATGATCTTGTTCACTACATTTGTTTCTTTCAGGATAAAATTATAGCTGTCAAAATCATTCCCACTATTCTTATTTTTGGCATGTTCTAAGAGACCTACGGCTGCTGCAAACGGCGAACCACTCGTTGCCTCCGCTAGCCCCGAAAGGTTTATTGGTTTTGCGATTCTTGTTTGCATGTCCATGCACTCACTCACTAACTCTTTAAGACCGGTCATCTGACTCGCGCCTCCAGTAGCGACAACAAATTGGCAGTTCTTTTGTGTAATACCGGCATGATCGAGGCTACCTCGTACATGTTCCAGTATTTCTTCTAATCTTGGTCTGATAATGCCATTTAGAAGAGATCTTGGTATTTGATTAATATCTGACCCCTCTTCGTCACCAATCAGTGACGGGACATCTATGGATTCATCTTCATTTACGGTTGTTGCGATAGCAGATCCATAAATATTCTTTATTCTTTCTGCATCCGATATTGAGGTTGAGAGCGCTTTCGCGAGATCTTTGGTAATATTATCTCCACCTATAGGTAGTGTCTTTGCAAAAATGAATTTTTCATTAACGAATGTAGCAATAGAAGTTGTCCCGCCTCCGATATCGATACACGTTACCCCTAGTCTTCGTTCATCAGAATTTATACATGCAATGCTAGATGCATAGGGCGAGAGAACTATCTGTTCTATTTCTAAATGGCACCTATTGATGCAACTTCTTAGGTTGTTCACAATTCTTTGGTC
>CAYMIQ010000182.1:0-2471 GCA_964390605.1 uncultured Rickettsiales bacterium | reverse complement strand
GGTCCTATCTATCAATAAAAATATTTTGGGGTCGTTTTAGTATTTTTTTCGCTTTCTCTATATCTCTAGAAATTTGGTTAACTAATGTATTACTATTTTTAAACTTTTTCTCTTTTCTTAGGAATGCAAAAAATTGTATTGATAGCAATTGACTATAAAGATCTTTAGAAAAATTAAAAAAATGAACTTCCAGTAAAATTTTGTTTCCTGAGAAAGTTGGACGAGAGCCAATATTGGCGATACCACTTATCCATCTTTTTTGTGGATCAGCAAGAACTTTTCCCTTAATTGCGTAAACCCCAAAAGCCATCTTTGCGTGATTACCTAATTTTAAATTTGCTGTAGGATAACCTAGTGTTTTTCCACGTTTTGCACCTTTTAGAACTCTTCCTGCGACTTCCCAATAGCGACCAAGACTCTGATTCGTTCGAATAATATTACCTTGTTTCAAAAAATCTCTTATGGACGAAGACGAATAAATGATTCCATGCCTATCTCTCAGCCTATTTACACATATATAATCAAAACTGTATTTTTCTGATAGATCAGTAAGCAGATCCTTGCCACCTCTCCTACCTTTCCCAAAGAAAAAATCGCTCCCCGTTACTACATATCTAGCCTTCAAGAGATCTACAATAATCTTTTTTACGAAAGTCTTAGCATCAATATTTGAGAATGCCTTATCAAAAGTAAGAGGGCAAAGATAATCAACAGATAAATTTTCGAAACATGCTTTCTTTGTATCAAATGTCGTCAACAGAAAAGAGGAGAGCCCAGGATCAAAAAATAATCTCGGGTGCGGTTCAAAAGTAAGGACAAGTAATGGAGCATTAATAGAATCAGAAATTCTTTTTGCCGTATCTATTATCTTTTGATGGCCCAAATGCACCCCATCAAAGTTTCCGACAGCAACCACTGAATGCTGTGCTTTTTTCGGTAAAGACTGATAACTACGTAAAATTCGCATAGTAAACTACTAATATTAACAAATGGAAGAAAGACCGATTTATGATTTTCTTCTATTTTGTTTTTTGGACATAACCAAACGCGACGGCACCCAAATAACAGCACTCCCAATCAAAACCTCTTTAGTGCCAACAGAACATACACATTTTAAAGTAACAAGATTCTTTCTCAGATTTATGTCGGTAATGCTAACGCGTGTCTTAGGCTTATCTCCAACTCTAACTGGTGCTAAGAATTTTAAGGTCTGGCTGACATATATGGACCCGGGACCTGGAAGTTTGGTACCGATCGTCGCTGAAATAAAGCTTGCGGTCAAAAAACCATGTACAATTTTACCCTTAAAAATTGTACCGCGAGCAAATTTTCTATCCAAATGCACAGGGTTATTATCCCCAGATACTTTTGCAAACAGAAGAACATCGTTATTTTTAACAGTTTTTTGATAAACACGACTCATCCCAACACTAAGATCTTCAATGCAGAAACCTTGGAGTTTGTTTATCCTCTTCCGTATAGTCATACTTGACACAACCCTATTCTAAAAAAGAATACTAATAATTTTCCCTGTCTATTGCAAAAAGAATGCAAGTAATAGAAAGTTATTTTTAGTTGAGTTTTAAATGCTACAAATCTAAAAGTCTAATCATAGTAAAGATACGGGGATAACTTATATAAATAGAAACTGTTTTTATGCCAAATAATTCATTAACAAATAACCTATCAAAAGCTTTTCCCTATGTAATGGGGATCGCAATTCCCTCGGTGGTAATAGGTCCTGCTTTAATGGGTGCTCTATTTGGTTTTTCAATTATCTTGCTAGCTTGCTATCCAAAAAGAAAGAAGATGCTGAGTTTTGTTCAAGAGGCATGTTCTTCGCCAATAGCAATTACATTAATGTTAATGTTCATTTTCTGGCTTATAAGCTCGATACTCTCGATTGATCCTGCCAGATCACTAGAAAAATGGCTACGAACAATAGTGATCGTTATTTTTTCGTTATTTCTTTGCGGAAGATTCTCCGATGAAAGTAAGGATAGGATCATTGCAATAAAAACGATGCTCATAAGCACAGCATTGACAGCTGTATTGCTGGGCACTCTTATGCTTGGGCAAAAATTGTATTACCAACAAATAGTGATACTCGGAGATTGGATAAAATGGAGTCGTGAATCAAATTCAATATGTTTCTTTATGCACTGTGACTTATTTAAATATAAAGACTTTGCCCAAGTTCTGATCTGCCTTTTGCCAATAACAGTGTTCGCCCTAAATAGTGTGACAAAAACGATCCGTTGGTTAGCTTTAGCTAGCTTACCTTTTGTCGCGTGGGTAGCTATATATACCGAAACAAAATCAGCTTTATTGGGTGTACTTTGCGGAACTATTTTTCTAGTAATTTGGTTATTGATGAAAAGAATGAAAAGTAAGTACGCAATAGTTGCGGCCCTACTTTTGTTAATCGCAGGGATTGCTTCAACTATTAGTCTCATCAAATCACTGCCACA